>PEAJ01000039.1 GCA_002753495.1 Magnetococcales bacterium HA3dbin3
CCAAAGCTGATGATCAAGACCCGAGATGTTAACTGGCCGGAAGGTCCCCGGCGGCGGATCCTGGAAGAACCATAACCGGACGAAGAGCGAATGCGCCAGACCCTGATTCAGGAGGTAAGCGGTCGCGGTCGTGGTATCCAGCAGCAGGGTGAGGGCGCCGGTCCGATCGGGGAAGTTGATTACCCGTGGCTTGCCGCCGCCGTCGAACAGCCCGATGCGTGTCAGGGGGGCCTGCTGGTTCCCGGCCAGAAACATCCCCTTGTCGATGTCAATTTGCCAGGGGCCAGGCGGCACGGCCCGTGCCGGCGAGGCTGTTGCCACTCGGAACCCTTCAGCCGTCGGACGCACCCCGGCCAGACGAACGATGAAAGGTTTGTTCCCCTTGCGCTGGCTGAAACTCCAGGTGGCAAAGGGGTACCACCAGGGGCTTTTGTCGAGCATGTCGCGGAACAGGAACAGGTAAACCGGCGGAAGGGAAGGGGACGCAGTCGACCCGCTGGCCCACGTTTTGTCGGAGAGGAGGAGACTACGCATGGTGTTCAGGGCTTGGTCACGATCGCCATGCGCCTCCTGTTGGTGTCTACGCATGCCCGGCAACCCCTGGGCGGTGTAGGTCTGGATGAAGCGGGCGGCAAAGAGGGGGTCGGCGGTGGCAAGGGGGAGGGTGTTGTAGACCAATCTCTCGCCGGCCTCCGGCACATCGACGTGCCCATCGAACACCACCGGCCGCCGGGCCCAGTAGCTTAAAGGGTGGCCGGCGTCCCAGAGCGACCAGATCCAGGCGTTGCGCGCGGTCAGTGGGTCTGCTGCCGCCATGCCGGCGACGATCGGCGCGGGGAAGGCCAGGGTGGTTCGGCGCGGCAGGGCATGCCAGAGTGCGGGCAGGGCCATTGCCACCACCACGAGGAGGAGAAGCAACCGGCCTGGGTGAAAACGACCCGACGGCAGACGTTGCCAAAGAAGCGCCACCAGCTGACCGATGCCGAGCGCGAGCAGCGGGCCGGTAAAAATGAGCAGGCGCATGGCGCCGAACAATCCCCACACGCCCAGCACCCCCAGGGGGAGCAGGAAGAGCCCGGCCAATCGTGCATGCCAGAGAAGGGCGAGAAGCCCGGTCAGCCCGATGCCGACCGTCACTGGGTGCCCCAGCGCCCCAATTGCCGATTGGTGCCAGGAGAGGCCGTAAAACTCCTCAATAATGCTCGACACCGGTGGCAGGGTGGAACTCTCCTGGCCAGTGAAGAGTTCGGCAGCATGCGTGAAGGCAGCGATCAAGTCAGAATTGGGGAGTTCCCCCCGCGCCAAGTAGAAGATTACCGGCGTGGCGACGAGAAAGAGCAGCAAGGCGATACCATCCCTGCCTCGGGGGTGACGAAACAATCCCCAGCTGACCATGACAAAAAAGGCCTGCATGCCCAGGATCTCCGGCGCGGCACGATCCCACCACCAGAGAAAGAGGCCAAAACTTGCCAGGGCAATCAGGAGGGGAGGGTAGGTCTGGTTTGGTCGGCCGCGGGCAAAGCGCAAAAAGCCGTAGCTCATGAGCAGCAGCAACGGTGGGATCAGCATGTCGGTATCAAACTCGGCGAAGGCACTGCGCTGCACGAACAGCGGTGCCACGACGCCAAGGAGGGCCGAGGTCAAACCGGCGACCGGACCACCCCAGAAAGACCCAAGCAGGAACAGGGGGATCACCACCAACGGTGCCAGAACGACTGGCAGCCAGGCGGCGCTCCAGAGGGGATCGACACCAAAATGCTCGGCCAGGGTGCGCACCGCTTGTGACGGCAGAGGCAGACGCGACGGCCCTGGATCGACGTGGGAGAATGCCTCCGTGCCGCTGCCCAGACGCGGGGGGGTAATCCCACGCGCAGTGGTGCTGGCACGCGCCAGTTCGAGGAAGTAGTAGCCGTCAACGCTGGCGGGGAGGGGAGCGCCCTGGAATTGCATCTGCTCCGGATGCTGCAACCAGTATGGCGCATCCCCCAGGCGGACGAGGAGTCCCAGTATGAAAATCAGGGCGAGGGCAAGGGTGCGTGTCAGCAAGGGGCCTCCGGCGGGTCAATCTGGGGATAGCCATCGAAGTGGATGATCAACGCAGCGGCTGGCCGGAAGTATAGGGGAGTCGCAGCGGCAGCCAAACAAAAAATGGCCGCGCTTCGGGTGGCGATTTGTCGCGATCTCTTTGCAAAATTTAATTTTTCTTGACTTATGCTGTCGTTTTGCCATGCCCGCTCAGGTGAAAGCTTTCTTCCCTTGCACAGCGATGGACGTTTCGGCTACCAATTGGGCGCGCCGTTTCCCGGGGGGGAAAGGGGGCGCGGTTCAGGTGGCAAGTCAATCAGCACGGCAGGGAAGGAATCATACATGGATGTCATTCAGGGGGTTGTGCTCGGGCTTATCCAGGGGATCACCGAGCTGCTCCCGGTCAGCTCTTCGGGCCATTTGATCCTGACCCCCTTCTTCCTGGGGTGGAAGGATCAGGGTTTGTTGTTCGACATGGCTCTGAACACAGCCACCCTTCTGGCCCTGATGATCTATTTTCGCCAGGATGTCATCAACCTGATTGGTGGTTGGTTTGCTTCCTTCAGCGTCGGGCTGAAAGACAATCCACACGGGCGGATGGCGTGGTCGATTGGACTTGCGACCATTCCCGCCGGGGTGGCGGGGATTTTCCTCAAGGGGTTTGTCGAGGGATTGGCCCGTGACCCGCGGATGGTTGGTTTCACGTTGATCTTTTACGGTTTGTTGCTGTGGCTGGTCGATCGCCGCGCGACCCTGGCCAAGGGGTTCGATCTGCTGACCTTGCGTGATGCCATGATCATCGGGTTTGCCCAGGCCCTGGCCCTGGTGCCGGGGACCTCACGCTCCGGCATCACCATGACCGCCGCCTTGTTCCTTGGTTTCAACCGCGAAACCGCCGCCCGTTTTGCTTTTCTCCTCGCCATTCCGATCGGGGTGGCGGTGGCCATTCTCGATACCAAGGAGCTTTTGCACGAGCAGATCCCCCTGGCGGCGTGGGAGGAGATCGGGGTGGCCTTTCTGACGGCGATGTTCTCCGCCCTGGCGGTGATCCACTGGCTGCTCGGCTGGTTGCGTCGCCGCAACATGACTGTTTTTGTGGTCTATCGGGTGCTTCTCGGCGTGGTCGTCTTTTGGCTTGCATTTTCGCGGTAGGGGGCGGATAATCGCCGCCGGCTGGTCGGTGGGGCCGTAGCTCAGCTGGGAGAGCGCAGCGTTCGCAATGCTGAAGTCGGGGGTTCGATCCCCCCCGGCTCCACCATTTTGAGAATATGGGGTTACTGTTTATCCAAAAAGCCGCCCGCGAGGGTGGCTTTTTTAGTTTGGGGTTCCTTTGCCGGTCTCTTGCAGACCCCAACCACGGAAAAAAACGGCATGGGTGGGAGTGCGCGGCGTGAAGAACATCCGGTATGCGGCGTGGCCAATCGGTGCGGTGTTTGTTCTCGCTTTGTTGGTGCTGGAGGGGTGTGTCGGCGATACCCAGGGCCCCAGCCGGCCCGTTAACACCGCGATCGCCCCACCCGCCATGGACCTGCCGAACCGGGTTGCCATGTTGCCGTTTCTGGATATGACCCGGCAGGAGTATCCCCTGACCATGGTCCGCCCCGTCCTGTTCAATCATCTGGCCCGGAAAAACTATCAGCTCACGCCCTGGCCGGACAGCGATGCCAGGCTGGCCATCGCCTTTGATGGGCGTTTGGAGCTGGCTATCACCCGGGAGACCACGGAGCTGTGCCAACTGCTCGAAGTTGATGGCCTCTGGCGCGGTGAGATCGTCCATTACAACCCGGGTGGAGCACGGGAGGCAGAAGCGATACCAAGCCTGACGGTGCGGCTGCGGCTGGAAGATGTCAGGGGACGGATCGTCTGGCAGGGTGAACGGCGCGGCGATGCGCGTTCTTATCGGCAGGCCACCGATCCACCAACCCCCCTGGGACGCCTGTTGGGTCAAGCCAAGGCCGTGCTCTCTGGTCGCGATCTTCGCTTGTTTTATGTCGCGGAGCACTTGGCCATGGAGCTTGTCTCCACTTTGCCCGAACCCCCGGTGCCTCCCGGGGATGCACGCCTGTGGATTGATGACGTGATCCACGATGGTGGCGGACGTGTGCTCGGACAGGGGGATATCCTGCAGCTGGCCATTTCCGGAACCCCGGAGATGATTGCAACCACGCGCATACCGGGATTGAAACCGATCTACATGACCGAGTCGCCACAGACTCCAGGCTACTACACGGCTCGGGTGCTGTTCGGGCCACACGAGCAAGTGGACCATGCCCCCGTGATCGGAATGTTACAAAATCATCTTGGATTGACCCGGGAGAATGTCGCCCCCCTCGGCACGGTGACCGTGGACAATCGGGTGCCCGCCAGGATGAGCGACATCAAACAGGACGTTCTTGGAAACATTGGTGACATCGCGTCTCTTTCACTGCGCGGGGAGGAGCACGGCGGTGGCAAGAGGGATATGGGATCGAACCGGTGACTACGGAGGAGTGGAATCTTCTCATCGTTGAAGTATTTCCAGGTAGTGTCCCCTTTTGGTTGATTGCGGTCAAACAGCCCTACCCGGAGATTAATGCCGTTCACTTTGTTCGATTCGGGGGAAGGGAGGCCTCATGGTGGCATCCCATCGCTAGTGTCACGTCACGCCGTGCGCGAGGCATTGACGCGACAATGCAACCGCATTACCATGAGGCATGCATCCCCTCCTGGAGCCTGTCGCCATGCTGCCTCTCGAAGCTGAATCCACCTTGACCGACCGTTACCAGACTACGGTGCCAGAGACCGTGCGGCGCGTGCTCCGCCTGGGTAAACGGGACAAAATCCACTACACGATTCGTCCCAACGGAGAGGTTGTTCTGTCACGGGCCGAGCTTTCTCCGGAAGAGGATCCGATCTTAGGGAAATTTCTGGATTTTCTGGCGCGCGACATGGCCACCCACCCGGAACATTTGCAGGCGGTGGATTCCAGTCTAGCGGAGCGCATTCGTGCCCTGGTTGGCCCCATTGAAGTCGATCTGGACGTGCCGCTGCGACCAGAGGATGAATGAGACCATCGACGGAGGTGGTCATCAACGGCTGGCGGCTCTTCGTTCATCCGGTGTGCCTTGAGCAGATTGAGGCGCTGACCCGGCAGGTCGAGAGGCTCAGACACGACGATCCGGTTGGCTATATCCGGAAAAATGCCAGCAAACGACTGGCAGCGATCAGAAAATTGATGTTTGAGGTTATTCCCCAGGACCCAACGCGCCCGGAGTATCGTCAGGGACAAACCCTGGGAAAGCGCCGCAAGCATTGGTTCCGCGCCAAATTCTTTCAGCAATACCGCCTCTTTTTTCGCTACCACGCCTCCTCCAAGGTGATTGTCTACGCCTGGGTCAATGACGAGGGGACCAGGCGGGCCTACGAAAGCGGTCAGGACGCTTACAGGATATTTGGCAAGATGCTGGCGGCGGGTCACCCACCGGACGATTGGGACCACCTATTGGCCGAGGCGCGTTCGACGAACGCGTCCCTGGCTGTGATGCGTGAGAAAGCTTGAAGGTTCTTTCCTCAACCTCGGCGTCGAGACCGTTGCCTTCGTCCTTGATCGGACCAAAAAAAAGACTCTATTCTGGTCGGAAAGGGGATTGAGCGATGAAACTATCGGAGCAGGTCAAACCTATCAGCTATTTGAAGGCCCACGCCCCGGAGATCATGCCCGGCCCGGTCGAAGGCGCCGATCCGGTGATCATGACCCTCCATGGCGAGGCCAAGGCGGTGTTGCGGGGGATCGGCAGCCATGGGCAGCCCCGGGAGACCCCCTGGCATTGCTGAAGTTCCTGGCCATGGGCAACCGGGAAATTGAACAGGGAGATGTGATTCCCGCCCGAGAGGTCCTGGAAGATCTGCGCAAGGCGTGACTGCCGTGTTCTTTAGAAGTTCCGCCGACCTTGGGTGCTTAACGCTTCCCTATCCTATTTTCGCCAATCGTCCCGCCGGCCGTGCCGCACATGCAGAACGTAGACCGTCGTTTCCTCAATGGTGAGGAAGATGCGCCAGGGGGTTCCGCGACCGAAGAGACGTTGCCGAATGTCGCCATCCAGAACGTCGCTTTCTGGGGCGTGTGGGTGGGATTCGGGCATGGTGCTCAAGTCGAGGATAGCCCCCTTGATACCCTGAAGCCAGCGCGCGGCATGAAGGGGATCACCGGTTTTGAGCCATCCGTAAGCCTCGCGGATGTTATCCGCCGCGAAGGGGGTAATGACGACGCGATAAGGCTTCACGGACCCTGGGGTTAAAAAAAAAAAAAAAAGGCCGCTGCCTCCACACCCTGTCCGGACCGGGCCTGAAGCAACCCCTGCCGAATGGCGGTTACGGCGCGCGCATACTCGATTTGATCCTGGGTCTCCTGCCAGGCTTCGGCATCCATGACCACCAGCGTCGGCTTGCCGTTTACCGTCAAAACGGCAGGCCGCCCGGTCTCTCGGAGGTGGGCAACGAAATGCGCGGTATCGCGCTTGAATTCTGTGAGCGGCCGGATATCATCGACGATGTTCATGACAACCTCACCCAGTTCGCATCTTTCATGGTGCGAATATAACGCGGTTGGCGACAACGCGCGAGCGAAAATGGGGAGCTTTCCGTGAGGAATACATTGGCAAGCGAACTTATGCTGGCCTGGCGCCTGTTGCGCGCTGATCTGCGTGACGGGGCGCTGTTTGTTGGCAGTGTCCTGCTTGGCGTGTGGATCCTGGTCGGCGCGGTGCTCACCGGTGGGGCGCTGCGCGCCCAGGTCGATGCCGAAACCCACGCCCTGCTTGCCGCTGACCTCCGCGTCGAGGGGAATACCCCCTTCACTGATTGGAGTACAACGCATCTGGAACGACCGGGACGAATCGTCGCACCAAGCCTGGAGTTCGAGGCTATGGCGCAAACGGAGACGGGGAAGGCCAGCCAGCTGGTTGAGGTCAAGGCCGTTACCGCTGACTACCCCCTGCGCGGCCAGGTTGACCTGGTTGGCGGCGGAAGACTCGCCGATGCCTTGGTGGGGGAGGGGATTGTCGTCGACGGGGAGCTTCTCGATCGCCTGCATCTGAGTATCGGCGACACCCTGCGCCTCGGAGAGGCCCGATTCACCATCCGCGCCCGGCTGGCCCACGAACCGGACCGGGTGATGCGCATCCTTGCGCTTGGACCCCGGGTGCTGATTCCCCTCGACCGTGTCCCGACCACCAACCTCATCCGTCCAGGCAGCCGGGTGCAGTACGTCGCCTCCCTGCGCCTTGCCGCCGGTGAGAATCTCCAGCAGTTGGCCGCTGAACTCGAGAGTGCCGCCAACGCGCGCAGCCTGCGCATCGTCACCCCCGGCAAGAAGCAGCCGACCATCAGCCGGCTCATCGGCCGTTTTACCCTCTTCATGGGGCTGGTGGCGGTGATGGCCCTGCTCGTTGGTGGTCTGGCGATTGCGGGTAGCGTCGCTGCCTACATGGGCGAACGCACCGCAATCGTGGCCATCCTGAAATGCCTTGGCGCGGGCAACCAGGCCATTGTGCGCATTTTTCTCTGGCAGGTGCTCATCATGGCCGGCGCGGGCGGCATCGGCGGGATGCTGCTTGGCCTCGCCACCCCCGGGTTGTTGGCGTTTTTGCTGCGTGGGGCGATCGCCATCTCCGTCACGCAGGCGTTGAATCCCCCGCTGTTGCTTTCCGCCCTCGGTTTGGGGTTGGCACTTACACTGCTGCTCTCCTTGGGGCCGGTGTGGCGGGTTCGGCGCACCCTGCCCGGTGCCCTGTTTCGCAACCCGGGCTGGGGTGACGCCACCATGGACACCCTCCGGTTCGGCTGGCCGCTCTTTGCGGTGGGTGCGCTTCTGGTCGCCCTTGCAACCCGTGTCGCGGGCGAACCCGAACTGGCATTGGCATTTCTTGGCATCGTGGCGGTGGCGCTGCCGGGGATACGCCTGCTGGTTGGAGGCATGTTTCGCCTGCTGCGCCGTTGGCAACCACAGTCGTTCGCCTGGCGAGCGGTGGTGCGTGCCCTGTTGCGACCGGAGAACCACTCCCTGACCTCAATCACCGTCTTGTCCCTGGGGGCATCGCTTGTCGCCACCATCCTGCTCGTGCAGTGGGATATTGCCCGGCAAATCCAGGTGCACCTGCCGGGAAAGGTGCCAGGACTCTTTTTCGCTGATATCCAGCCCGACCAGAAGGAGCCCTTTCAGCAGTCAGCTCTAACGGTGACGGGACAGACCGAGGGGCTGCGCCTGACGCCGGTGGTGCGCGGGCGCCTGGTTGGCGTGCGCCGGGTCAATGTCAGGGAAATTCAAGGCAGCAACCCGGTCAATACCTGGCGTTTCACCCGGGAGTACGTCCTCACCTGGTCGGCGACGCAACCGCCCAACAATCCGCTTATCGCCGGTCGCTGGTGGGACTCTCCACGGGAGGAGGGGGTGAGCGTCGAGGAGAAAATGGCCCGTGACCTGGAGTTGCATCTGGGAGATGACCTGGTTTTCGATATTCAGGGCATGCGCGTTACCGCTCCGGTGCGCAGCATTCGGGAGGTGACGTGGTCGGATATGGGGTTGAATTTTTTCGTCGTTTTTTCGCCGCCAGTGCTGCAAGGCGTGCCGGAGACCTGGCTGGCCTCGCTTGTTGTTCCTCCGGAGCGTGAAGAGGCGATGTATCAGGCGACGGTGCGGGCGTTTCCCAATGTGACCGTCATCCGGTCGCGTGCCATCATGGATGCCATGTTGGGTGTTTTGCGCAACGTCGCGCGCGCGGTCACGGTGTTGGGAGGGATGGCGTTGATTTCCGGCCTGATGGTGTTGTGGGTGGCGGTTGCCGCAACCCGGCGGCGACGCGTGCGCGAGGGGGCGATCCATCGCCTGTTGGGTGCAACCAACCGCGACATCATGCGGCTGGCGACGCTGGAGTTTGTCGCCTTGGGCGGGGTTGTCGCCCTGGTTTCGCTGATTGCCGCACAAGCCATGAGTGCCGCGGTGATGCATTTGTTGCTGCACGATCCCTGGCACCGCTTTCCCGAGGTGGCCTTGCTGACGGCCCTCTCGACCATGGGATTGATAGCGCTCACGGGATGGTTGGCGGTTCGCCACGAACTGCGCGCGCCGCCCATGATCGCCCTTTTCCGCAGTGCTGGGCGCTGACGCGAAAAGCCAACGGCTCCCGGATCAAGATGGCGATGAGGCGGCAGCACCACACGCGTGTGCGTACGGCAAGGTGAGGAGCGACGGCCAACGAAGTATCGCTCGACCCCCGGAATGGGCATCACTTGCTGGTGTGGGTATAAACCCCATCCCAAGCCAAGCCGGGGGGGGCGGCGCGGAAGTGACGGATGCGCTCCAGATAGATGCCGTGAATCTTGCGCTCCGGCTCCCGTGCCGCAAAAGTGGTAAACTGGCTTTCGGCCTCATCCCAGGATTGTTGGCGATAGAGGGCAAGGGCCCGGTGATAGGCATCAAGAGCTTCGAGGGTTGCGGGGTCGATCTCAGTCAGGCTGCCAAGCGGCTCAAAGATTGCCACCGGTTCGTCCTTGCCCTTGACCCGAACCAGATCGATCTCCCTGAACGCAAACCCAGGTGCCAACCTGCGCGTGGCATCTCCGACCAGGGTGTTGACCCCGTACTGCTTGGTCAGGCTCTCCAGCCGCGATCCGAGGTTGACGGCATCGCCCAACACCGTATAGGCCATGCGAAATTCCGATCCCATGTTGCCGACGTTCATCGTGCCGGAGTTGAGGCCGACACCAATCCGCAGCGTTGGCCAGCCGCGCTCTTTCAACTGACCATCGAGCTCGGCCATGGTTCGGATCATCTCCATGCCGGCGCGCAGGGCATTCTCCGCGTGGTGGGGATCATCCAGGGGGGCGCCCCAAAAGGCCATGATCGCATCCCCCATGTACTTGTCGATGGTGCCACGATGCTTCTGAATTACCTGGGTCATTGGAGTGAGAAAGAAATTCATCAGCTGCGTCAACTCCTCGGGCTTAAGCCCCTCGGAGATGGTGGTGAAACCACGCACATCGGAGAAGAGCACGGTCATCTGTCGACTCTCTCCCCCGATCGTGAACTCCCGGCCGCTGGCGTTCATCTCCTCCACCAGCTCCTTCGGAATGTACTGGCCAAATACCCGCGAAATCTTCCGCTTACCTCTGGATTCAAGGAAAAATCCGTAGGATGTGTGGAGCACGAACATGGTCAGAACAAGCATGCCGATGCTGGCGATGGGCATGGCGACGCCGCGCTGCCAGGCGTACAGGGCACCCAGGTAGAGTGCCGAAAGCAGAAACAGGGTCAGCAGCAGGGTCTTGATCGGGGAGAAGCGAGGAAGGGCGAGGGCAAGAAGCAGCCCGGTTGCCAGCAGCAGAAGAAGCTCAACCCCCGGAAGATAGTCCGGTTTAGTCAAGATTCGACCATCCATGATGCCGCTGATGATGTTGGCGTGAACCTCTACCCCGGGGTAGATGTTCTGAACCGGCGTGCTGCGCATATCCATCAGCCCCGGTGCTGTAGTACCGACGAGAACCACCGTGCCGGTCAAGGCTTCTGGCTTGGCCCGACGTTGCAGAACATCCGTGGCCGAAACGTAGGGGAAGCTTCCCTGCTGCCCCCGGAAGGGGACCAGAACCGCATAGTTGCGATCGACCGGAATCCGCAACGAACCCAGGGTGATCGACTCCAAACCGAACGTCACCGGTGCATCCTGTCCGACCACCATGCGCACCAGGGAGAGGGCCAGGGAGGGGTAGAGATTGCCCTGATACTCCTGAACCAGGGGTTGACGACGGAAAACCCCATCCTGGTCGACCGGACTGTCGAAAAATCCGCCGCTGGCTGCCTGTCGTTGCAGCAACTCCAGGTTGCCGCCGAACCCTCCCGCCTGCACAAAGGCACCAAGGTTGTCTTTTCCTCTTTTCAGCAAATCGTCTCGCGACAGCAGGGGAGGGGGGATGGCTCCGGAAGACTTATCCCCAGTCTCCGACTCAAACCCTGACTTGAAATAAAAACCGAGGGCGACGGCCTTGCCGCCAAGCGCATCGGCAAACGCCTGGTCGTAGGAGAGCTCCTTGCGCAACGAGGGCATGTGTTGCAAAAACCGCTCGTCCTCCCGCAGGGAACTTTTAGCCAGGTTCTCCAGGATCGACAACCCGGAGTTCATTTCCGGTTCGGCGAAGACAACGTCAAAACCCAGGGCACCGATGCCGTATTCGTCAAACAGAATGGAGACCAGATCGGCCATGCGCTTGCGGCTCCAGGGCCAGCGCCCTTCGGCGGCGAGACTCTTTTCGTCGATGTCGACGATGACGATGCGCGGATCAACCGTTTCGGGGGCGTTTTCCCGGATCCGCAGGTCGTAAGTCATGTTTTCCAGGGAGACGAGTACCGGAACCGAAATGACGTTGAGGATGTGCAGGGCGAAGAAAGCTACGCACATCGCGCTGAGCGCATGCCGGACCAGGTAGTGCCTGGCTGCCGAAAGCTTGGCCATTTTCCGGGCATCCTTCATCAGTGGCTACCTCGAGCAAAAAAATGCATCTCCGCAACCTATGCGGAAACGGGAGGAGGGGAGGGGAGGGGGGTGTATCCCGGAATTTGACTCATGTCGACGTCATCGATCTGCTCTGGAGAGAGATACTGCTCGGCGTAGCGCATGAACACCTTTTTGTCGATGAAAACCTGGAACAAATCGGGGTCGATATGCTGGTCCTTTTTCATAAACCCGAGAATCTTCAGGGATTGGGAGAGGGTTTTTCCTGGTTTGTAGGGCCGATCCCGGGCGGTCAAGGCCTCGAACACGTCGGCGATGGCCATGATCCGCGCCTGGACAGACATTTGATCGCGTTTGAGGCCCTTGGGATACCCGGTCCCGATCATGGTTTCGTGGTGACCGCCGGCCATTTCCGGGACGCGCGCCAAGTGTTTCGGAAAGGGGATGGCCTCGAGCATCTTGATTGTGGCAACCACGTGATTGTTGATGATCTCACGCTCTTCCTTGTTGATGGTCCCACGGTCGATATTGAGATTGTAGACCTCGTTTTCGCTCAAAAAGTCGGCGGTCTTTCCGTCCGGGGCCTGCCACTGGTAATGGGCGATTGCGGCGACACGATCCTTGCGCTCCTTTGACATAAACTCACCGCCGACGTTGGATTCGCGGATGAAGTCACGGTCGCTCTCAAGCCGGGCAATTTTCTCGGCAAACTCGGCATCGGCGGCTTGATGATCAACCGACTGCCCCTGTTCAAGAACGGCCAGTTTTTTGCGCAGCATCGCGATTTCGGCGTCGCGCTTGAGCACCTCAAAGCGCACATCGACGAGCTTGACCCGATCGAAAATCGTCTCAAGTTTCGTTGCCTTGTCAACCACTTCTGTAGGGGTGACCACCTTGCCGCAGTCGTGCAACCAGGCCGCGATCCTCAATTCGTACATGTCATCATCGGAGGGGTTGAAATCCCTGAGTTCTCCAACCTCGGCACCACAGGCAGCCTCGGCCAACATCTCGGCCAGAACGGGAACACGATGGCAGTGCCCGCCGGTGTAGGGAGATTTTTCGTCGATCGCGGTAGCGATGGATTGGATGAAGGACTCAAAGAGCTTCTTCAAATCCGAAATCAGGCGCTGGTTGGTCATGGCGATCGCCGCCTGCGAGGCGAGGGACTCCGCCAGGCGCTGATCCTCGGGCGAAAAGGCGATGATCTGTCCCGACACCGGATCCGTGGCGTTGATCAGCTGCAGAACGCCGATGATCTCATTTTCATGATTTTTCAGGGGGACGGTCAAAAACGACATTGACCGGTAACCCGTGCGATTGTCGAAGGCCCTTGTCCCGGTGAAGTCAAACCCCTCCGCCTTGTAGGCGTCCGGGATGTTGACCGTCTGGTCGTTGAGGGCGCAATAGGCGGCAACCATGGCCAGATTGGGCTTGCCGTCCCGGTAAAGGGGAAGCTCCGGGAAGTTGATCGGGATACCGGTCGTGCCCCCCATGGCAATTTTCAGGGAGTCGGTGCGGATGATCTCAAACTTAAGGGTCCTGCGATCTGTTGCGAGGTAGATGGTTCCGGCATCGGCGTTGGTCAGTTCCTTTGCCCCAAGGAGGATGTTCTCCAGAAGGCGATTGGTGTCCCGCTCGGAGGAGAGGGCGATACCAAGTTCGTTTAACTTGTTGATGCGACGCAGTAAACCGGCAGTGTGGCCATCCGGAATATTGTGATCTTTCGCGCTTATTTCCATGTTTTCAACCCGTTTTCGCTTCTTCTTCCGACGAAGGCGCACGGTGAAGGGCCAAACCCGCGCAAAGCCTCAAGCCCTGGGCACATTGCGCGACCAGCCTCCCGCGCGCCCCCTTCATACCACGTATCCTTCAGGGATAAAATGAGAATCCAGCCAGTGTTTTGGCATTTATTTTTCCGCGGATGCATAAGCGGGCGCATAAGCGGTGCCCGGTATTCAATTTTGCATCGGTTCGATTTCATCGTCCAAAGAATCGGCACAAATTTTTCCAGAGGCCAGTCCATGTTTCCGACCAGCCACCAGAGAATCGGCACAAATTTTTCCAGAGGCCCAGTCCATGTTTCCGACAGAGAACACGAGGGCGTGCTGATGCGTTCCAGGGCAACCTGCGCAATCTCGGAATCTTACGCCTACCATGTTTGTCGCATAAGATATATTATGTAAAATTGCATCCGGGTCTCCAGAATCTTTCTCGCTCGGCTTTGGCGCCTAGACCTCTCCAGAGCCAGATGACCACCCCAGTTCCAGACGAGCTGGCCACGAGGTGGCAACGTGCGTGCGACTCCAATGGCATCAGGGTGTCTGTACATGCGGGAGACGACAATGTACGTGTATGCGACGGACGAAAAGCACGTGTCCGGGCACGACGAGGGTTGAGACGCGCCCGCGTGCCCGTTCTTCAGCCTGTTGCCCCTTGTGTGACCGGCGGAGTTTTTCCTTTTTGCGGACCCTCTCCCCTCCCCTTTTCCGTGGTCGCTGCGTGCCGATTGTTGTGGTGCACCAGGATGTCGGCAACCGGGCATGCCAACCATTGAAAAAATGTTCATTGGCAACTCGATGATCTTTCTGAAATACCACGGTCAAACGCGATGGCCCCGGATTGGATGACCATTGGCTCCCCGAAGGGACGCTGCTACCCTGATCTTCGTTAAGTAGTGAAAAGCCCGACCACCCTTGTAACCACCAGAGAGATTCGCATGAGTCGCCCCCATCTGTCTGACTCCCCGGCCAGACGTGCTGTCAAGGCCCTTCTTCGCATCGTCACGAAGGCACTCTTTCGCGTCGATGTCAGCGGTGACATGTCGGTTTTGGTCAATGAAAGAACCCTGGTCGTCGCCAACCACGAGTCCTTCATCGACGGTCTTCTGCTTGGGCTTTTCCTGCCGATTGACCCCACGTTCATCGTACACACAACCATCGCAAATCGGCCGCTATTTCGCCTGCTGCTGCGCTTCGTCGACCATCTGGCCATCGATTCGACCAGCCCGTTGGCGATGAAGGTTATTGTCCGACTGGTCGAAAGCGGCCGACCGGTCGCCATCTTCCCCGAGGGACGCATCACCAAGACCGGATCGTTGATGAAGATCTACGACGGCGCGGCCTTCGTCGCGGCAAAAACCGGTGCCACGGTGATTCCGGTGCGCATTGACGGTACCGGACGCAGCTATTTTGGTCGGCTCGCCGGCGTCTACCCGCGTCGGTTCTTCCCGAAGGTCAGGATTTCGGTGCTGCCGCGCCGCTCGATCCCCATGCCCGACCTCCCCTCGGCCAAGCATCGTCGCCGCCGCGCCGGGGAGATGATGCGTTCGATCCTGCTCGACATGCTCGTGATCACCCGTCCGCAGACGACCCTGTTCGCCGCCTTCCTCGATGCCCGGACCATTTTTGGCGCGAACTACAAGCTGGTCGAGGATATCCGGTTACAGGAGGAGTCCTACGGATCGCTGCTGAAAATGTCGCTTGCCTTGCAGCGCCTGCTGGCAAAGGTGACCATGCCCGGCGAAGTGGTTGGCGTGCTCACCCCCAATGCCGCGCCGACGCTCGGTCTCCTGTTGGCCCTCACGGCTGGTCGGCGCGTTCCCGCGCTGCTCAACTACACCGCCGGTGCTGAGGGGTTACGTTCGGCCTGTGCCGCCGCCGGTATCCGGAACATCATCGCCTCGCGCGCCTTTCTCGAAAAGGGGCGCCTGACGCAGCTTGTCGAACGGTTACCGGGCATCACAGTCCATTACCTCGAAGAGATGCGAACGTGGATCGACCGCGCCGACAAGCTGTGGATTGCCTGGCACCTGCTCTTTCCGCGCCACGCCGCGCTACCACAATCGCCTGACGATCCGGCGGTCGTGCTCTTCACCTCGGGTTCGGAGGGAAAGCCGAAGGGGGTTGTCCATTCGCACACCTCGGTACTTTCCAACGTCGCCCAGGTGCGTGCGGTCGCCGACTTCAACCCGCTCGATAAATTCATGATGGCCCTCCCCCTCTTTCACTCCTTCGGCCTTACTTGTGGTGCGATGCTGCCGCTGGTTTCGGGTTGCAAGGTGTTCCTCTATCCCACCCCCCTGCACTACCGAATCATCCCCGAGCTTGTCTACGATCGGGACTGCACCGTCCTCTTCGGCACCTCAACCTTTCTCGGCAACTACGGCAAATTTGCCCACCCCTACGACTTCGGCCGCCTGCGTTACGTCGTCGCCGGCGCTGAAAAGCTCGCCGATGGCGTGCGCAAGATGTGGATCGAAAAATTTGGCATCCGCATCCTTGAAGGCTATGGTGTCACCGAGTGCGCCCCGGTCGTCGCGGTCAATGTGCCGATGGCTTGTCGTATCGACAGCGTCGGTCAGTTCCTGCCGGGGATCGAGGCGCATCTTGAGCCAGTGCCGGGCATCGAACAGGGCGGCGCCTTGCACGTCAAAGGGCCCAACGTGATGAAGGGCTATCTGCTGTTCGAGCGGCCGGGCATCATCCAGTCGCCACCGTCGATTGGCCCCGGCTGGTATGCGACCGGGGACATCGTTGCCATCGACGAGGATGGTTTTGTTCACATCCGCGGCCGGCTCAAGCGTTTTGCCAAGATTGCCGGAGAGATGGTCTCGCTTGAGGTGGTCGAGAGGGTGGCCGTCATCGCGGCGCCGGATCACCTGCATGCCGTGTCAACGCGCGGCGACACCGCCAAGGGTGAGGCGTTGGTTTTGTTTACAACAGCGCCGGAGTTGACACGCGACCAACTGCTTGCCGCCGCCAGAGAGAGCGGCCTGCCGGAACTGGTCGTGCCGCGGATGATCCGCCGCGTCGAGGCGATCCCCCTCCTCGGCTCCGGCAAAACCGACTACGTACAATTAAAACGCATGGCCGAGGGGGGATCCGCCGGCAGCGACGCCGGTGGCGCGCCTGTGACCCGGACACAGGGCGAGAATCGATGAGTGGCCAGTTCTCCCTGCTCCGTGCCCGCCGTTTTGGCCCCTTCTTCAGCACGCAGTTTCTTGGTGCCTTCAACGACAACCTGTTCAAGAACGCATTGGTCGTTCTGCTGACCTTTCAGGCGACACAGTGGACGACGATGGCGCCCGAGCTGCTCGCCAATCTGGCGGCCGGTATTTTCATCCTGCCATTTTTTCTCTTTTCAGCTACCGCTGGTCAA
Source organism: Magnetococcales bacterium HA3dbin3 (assembly GCA_002753495.1). Classification (GTDB taxonomy): domain Bacteria; phylum Pseudomonadota; class Magnetococcia; order Magnetococcales; family DC0425bin3; genus HA3dbin3. Next base: position 16,665 of record PEAJ01000039.1, read on the forward strand.
CTTGCCGACAAGTATGACAAGGCGCGGCTGGCGCGGCTGGTCAAGGTGCTGGAGATCGCCATCATGCTGATCGCCGGGCTGGGCTTTTGGTCTCACAGTCTGGCATTGCTGATCGGTTGCTTGTTCCTGCTCGGCCTGCATTCGACGCTGTTCGGGCCGGTCAAATATGCCATTTTGCCCCAGCACCTGCATGCGGAAGAGCTGGTTGGCGGCAATGCCCTGATTGAGGCTGGAACCTTCGTCGCCATTCTCCTCGGCACCCTGGTTGGCGGTTTGCTCGCCGGCATGGAAAAGGGCACGTATGGAGTCACGATCGGCTGCCTGGTGGTGGCCATTGTCGGTTACTTGACCAGTCGGCGCATTCCCGATGCACCGGCCCCGGAACCCAACCTGCGCATCAATCCAAACCCGATTTCAGAGACCTGGCGCAACATTGGCTTGGCGCGTGAGAGCCGCACGGTATTCCTCTCGATTCTCGGCATCTCCTGGTTTTGGCTTTACGGCGGGCTGTTTCTGGCGCAATTCCCGGCCTATGCCAAGAACATCCTTGGGGGGAGCGAAACCAGCGTTACCCTGCTGCTGACCACCTTCACTTTCGGCATTGGTCTCGGGTCGTTGCTGTGCGAACGCCTGTCGGCCAGGCACGTCGAAATCGGTCTGGTGCCGTATGGGTCGATTGGCCTGACGCTGTTTGGGCTTGACCTCGCTTTCGCGTCGCCAAGCGCCCCGTTTGCCGCGGCGCCGCTTGCTATCCCGGCGCTGCTTGCCACCAGCGGCGTGGTGCATGTGCTCATCGATTTGTTTGCCATCGGGCTGTTCGGGGGCTTTTTTATCGTACCGCTTTATGCGTTGATTCAGCTGCGCTCGAACCCCAACCACCGTGCCCGCATCATTGCCGCCAACAACATCATGAACGCGCTGTTCATGGTGGTCGGTGCCCTTGGCGCGGCCGAGCTGCTTGCAGTGGGTCTCACCATTCCTGCCTTGTTCGGTATTGCGGCCGTTGGCAACGCGGCGGTCGCGGCCTACATCTACCGTCTGGTGCCTGAGTTCCTTCTGCGTTTTGTCGTCTGGTTGCTCGTCCATTCAATCTACCGCCTCGATGCACGGGAGATTGAACGGATCCCCGAGCGAGGGCCGGCGCTGCTTGTTTGCAATCATGTCAGCCTGGTGGATGTGTTGATCATCACTGCTGCCTGTCGTCGGCCAATTCGCTTCGTTGTCGATCAGCGGTTCTTCCATAAGCCGATCATCTCCTTTGTTCTCAAGGCTGGCCGCGCGATCCCGATGGCGTGGGCAACAGAGGGGTCTGGTTTGCCCGATGCAAGAACCGGCGACGAGATCGCATCGGCGCTGGCCAAGGGTCATCTGGTCAGCGTTTTCCCTGAAGGGGACATCACCGCAGA
>PEAJ01000040.1 GCA_002753495.1 Magnetococcales bacterium HA3dbin3
CGCCACTCTATACGTGGGGCGGGGCCCTGTAAACAAAAGTATTGTCAGGCTTGCGCCAACATACCGCGCCGCCGCCCCGCACCCATTGCGCAAGCCCCCAATCCTCGGCATGATGCGATCGTCTGCATCCCCTACCGCAACGGTCGCCATCGTGTACAAACATGCCCTGATCATCCTGTGGTTGACCCTCATGCTGCCCGGCTGCGGCTATCAGGTCGGTCCGATCGCCCCCAGCGCCAACAGCGACTGGCAACAAACCACCGTTCGCATCGAGGGCCTCGGCGCCAAACAAGATCCCCTCCTGGCCGAGGCGCTGCGCCAGGGCGTTGCGCGCCAGCTTGGCTGCGACGGCACCCCCGTATCCGCATCCGCGCCAACCAAGCCGCACCGCGAACTGGTCATTCGCCTCGAACCCGTCGAACGCGCCCTGCACTTAGAAGATCGCACCGGCCTTGCCGATCAATACCAGATCCGCCTGCGCGCCCAACCGCGCCTGCTCGTCGATGGCAACCCCGGCAAACCTGGCTACCCGGAAGCCAAAAGCGTGGTCATCTACAACGAGTTGCGCACGGTGAGCGCAAGCCAGGCCGCGCGCGAACAGGCCACGCGCGAGGCCCTGACCCAGCTTGTCGATGCGCTCGCCATGCTCCTGGGGACGACCTTCTGAGTTCGCAATCGTCCAGACAATCCACCCGGCTGCTCTGCTGAACAACGCAAAGCAGCCGGGCAATGGCGCGCCCCCTTGAGGGCGCATGTCGCGAAAAGCACGCGACATGCGCCCGTGGGCAGGGGGGCGGGAAAGAAAAAACCTCGGGGCTTCGCCCCGAACCCCACTGGGGCGCTGCCCCAGACCCCGCCAGGGGGCAGGCGGAGCCTCCCCCTGGACCCCCAACCACTTTCAATAGTTGAATGAACCAAGCCAGGGGGCGTGGCCCCCTGGGCCCCATATGGGCCCCCCACGCCCTTTTTCCCACCTGACACCCGAACCATTCTCTGCTAGAAGAAACACACCCTCTCACCACCCACCCCGGCCACACCCATCAAGGATCCCCAACGCCGCCATGGACAAAAAATACAATCCACAACTGATTGAAAAAAAATGGCAAGGCATCTGGGAGCAAGAACACACCTTCCGCACCGACGAACATGCCCCCGGGGAAAAATACTACCTCCTCGTCATGTTCCCCTACCCCTCCGGCCGCATCCACATGGGACACGTCCGCAACTACACCATCGGCGACCTGCTCGCACGCTACCGGCGACTCCAGGGGAAAAATGTCCTGCAACCGATGGGCTGGGACGCCTTCGGCATGCCAGCAGAAAATGCCGCCCTGCAAAAAGGGGTTCACCCGGCCGACTGGACCTACGACAACATCGCCAGCATGCGCCGTGAATTGAAGACCATGGGCTTAGCCTACGATTGGGATCGCGAGTTGGCCACCTGCGACCCCGATTATGCCCGCCACGAACAAGAGTTGTTTTTGGATCTCTACGAACACGACCTGGTCTACCGCAAACTCTCGCTCGTCAACTGGGACCCGGAAGACCAGACCGTCCTCGCCAACGAACAGGTGATCGACGGCCGCGGCTGGCGCAGCGGCGCCCCCGTCGAACGCCGGGAATTGTCACAGTGGTTTCTGCGCATCACCCGCTACGCCGATGAACTCCTCGACTCCCTCGATCAGCTCCCCGGCTGGCCGGAAACCGTCCGCACCATGCAGGCCAACTGGATCGGCAAGAGCCACGGTGTTGAATTTTCTTTCAAGATCGAGGGGATGGAGACAACCTTGCCGGTCTACACCACGCGACCGGATACCATCATGGGCGTCACCTTCTGCTCGATCGCCGCCGAACACCCCCTGGCCAAGGAGATCGCCGCACGCAACCCCGAAGCCGCCGCCTTCGTGCGCACCTGCCAACAATCCGGCACCAGCGAAGAGACCCTGGAACGCCTCGAGAAAAAAGGCTTCGACACCGGCTTGCAGGCCATTCACCCCTTGAACGGCACCAAGGTTCCAATCTTCATCGCCAACTTCGTCCTCATGAGCTACGGCACCGGCGCGGTGATGGCGGTGCCGGCGCACGATCAACGCGATTTTGAGTTTGCCCGCGCCCACAACCTGCCGATCAAGGTGGTGATCCAACCGCGCGATACCCCGCCCCTCGACGCCGCCAGCATGACCGCCGCCTACATCGGACCCGGGGTGCTCGTGCACTCCGGCGCCTTCGATGGCCTGGATAACATCGCGGCGCAAGCGGCGGTGGCGGCCACCTTCACCGAACAAGGCATCGGCCGCTCGACGATCAACTACCGCCTGCGCGACTGGGGCATCTCGCGCCAACGCTACTGGGGCAATCCCATCCCGGTCGTCCACTGCCCAACCTGCGGCATCGTCCCGGTGCCGCGCGCCGCGCTACCCGTGGCCCTGCCGCGCGATGTCGACCTCAAGACCCCAGGCAACCCGCTCGAACGCCACCCGACCTGGAAACATACCCCCTGCCCACGCTGCAACACGCCCGCGCGCCGCGAAACCGATACCATGGACACCTTCGTGGAGTCCTCGTGGTACTTCCTGCGTTACTGCGCGCCGAAACTGCAAACCGCGCCGCTCGATCGCGACCGCCTCAACTATTGGATGCCGGTCGATCACTACATCGGCGGCATCGAGCACGCGGTGCTGCATCTGCTCTACGCACGCTTTTTCCACAAGGCGTTGCGCGACATCGGCTGGGTGAGCTGCGATGAACCGTTCACGCGGCTGCTCACCCAGGGCATGGTGCGCAAGGATACCTTCCGCTGCCCGGAACATGGCTGGCGCTACCCGGCGGAGGTGGTGACCGGGGCGGAAGGGTTTGCCTGCAATGAGTGTGGGGCGGCGCTTACCGTCGGGCGTAACGAAAAGATGTCAAAAAGCAAACACAACGTCGTCGATCCGAACGCGCTGATCGCCGGCTACGGCGCCGATACTGCACGCCTGTTCATGCTGTTCGCGGCGCCACCGGAGCGCGACCTGGAGTGGAGCGACAGCGGCATCGACGGCGCGTGGCGATTTTTGAATCGGGTCTGGCGCCTGGTTCAAGACATCGCCGAACGCACGATCGGCGTGCAACCCGCCACCGCCATGCCGGCGGATGCGGAGTTGCGGCGCATGCGCGGGCTTGTGCATCAAACGATTGCCCGGGTGACGGCCGATATCGAACGCTTTCAGTTCAACACCGGTATTGCGGCGGTGATGGAGCTGGTCAACGCCGGCTTGTTGTTCATGGCGGCGCTTGGCGAACGCGGCGAGACGACCTGGCAGCCGGAGACCCAGGCGGTGATGCGCGAGATGGCGGAGACGGTGGTGCTGCTGTTGAACCCCTACGTGCCGCACCTCACCGAGGAGCTGTGGCAGGATCTCGGCGGCGCCGGCCAGGCGTGTCGCCAGAGCTGGCCAACAGCAGATCCGGCGGCGCTGGTGCGTGCCGAGGTGACGATCGTTGTGCAGCTCAACGGCAAGCTGCGCGCGCGGCTGCAACTGCCGCCGGATTTGAGCGGCGAAGCCTTGCAGGCGCGCGTACTTGCCGATCCACAGGTGGTGGAGGCGCTTGCGGGCAAGAGTGTGCGCAAGGTGGTGGTGGTGCCGGGGCGGTTGGTCAATATTGTGGTGTAGGGGGCGATTGGCGCCAATCAAAATTGTTTTTAATTTTTTAAAGGGGTTGGGGGGTCCGGGGGGAGGCTTAAGCCTGCCCCCCGGCTTAGTCCAGGGCAGAGCCCTGGCGGGTCCAGGGCAGAGCCCTGGCTGGTTCCGGGGCAAAACCCCTGCGGGTTCCAGAGCAGCGCCCTCCTGGCCTAGTTCTCTTTCACCGTGGCGTCGAAGAGGTGCTCCATGAGGCTGCGGTGCTTGCCCTGCTGTTCGGCAAGAAAGAGCAGGGTTTCGGCCAACCCCTTGTTGAAGCTGCGCATCTCGTCGGCCATCTCCCGATAAAATTTCTCGGATTGCTGCTCCATTCTCGCCGCCAGCAACAGCGAGTCCTGATAGCTCAATGGCGTCCCATCGTCGCTCTTCGGTTGGAAGAGCAGTTCGAGGTGCATATCCGGGGGTGCCTTGTACTTTCGGGACTCACCATGGGGCAGGCTCTGATGGGTGAGCATCTGCTTCAGCATCTCCTTCTGTTTGGCCTCTTCCTCCATATGCGCGAGCAGGGCCTTTTTCTGGTCCTCGCTCGGGGCCCGCGCGGCCAGGTTCTGGTAGAAGACCGCTTCTTCCTCTTCGTGCTCGATGGCAAATTTGATAATTTCTTCAAAAGTCTTCAATGTTTCCATGATGTTTCTCCTCGCCCAGGGTGAAGACGGCACACAGTCGCGAAACGAACGGCGCCGTCAGGTTGCACCGAAAGCCACGCCCCTGCATCAGGCTGGCAGGCTAGGCGTGCAGATGGCGGATTGTCAAGTCGGCGGGGCTTTGCGACCGACCTGTTGGCTACAGTCAAATAAAACGGCGATTGTTAGGACATTTCTAAACATGATGGCAATCAGTTACGGCTCGGGATACAGCCGGGAATAGACAGGGCGTACGGTAGGAGAAGCAGATGGCAGGAGAAAACTGGTCAAAAGTGCAATCAAAACTTACAGTTGACAGCTTCGGCGAAGACAATTAGAATCGGCAGCTTAGGCGTCGCTTCCCTTCACTGTGGTTCTGGAAAGGAGCGGATTGCCCCCGCTGGACGGTTCCGGGGCCCCAAGGCCGGCGAGGGCGTTCGAGTGAAAAGTTGCCCAACACACCCGATGCGAACACCGGGGGCCATCGTACCTCCGACAGTTCCTCTGTCAAGGGGCACCTTACCGTGTCCCTTCCCCCTGGAAGACCCAGCGATATCCTCCCCCACTTGGCTGAGCTTTTCTCTTGTTTGACAGACGAGGCTCAGCCATCCGACACCCACGATTCCTCGGGGGAGTCGCGTGTTCGGTTGCGCCTTCCCAAAGACGATGCGGGTCTCGGCGTGTTGGCTTTGTGGAATCTTACGGACGTTTTGGATCAGTTTTTCGATGGCACCAATCCTACTGATCTCATTGATGAAGAATCCCATCCCGCGTATGAGCGCCTTGTACGGTTGAACCATTCTCGCCGAAGCTCTGACACATCCCCGTCGGACGACGGGCGGTTCTTCGTGAATAAGGGATGGATGGGGCTGCCAGAGAACCTCGTGGGTCACAACAGCTTCTGGGTACGCAGTCTGGTGAGCCAGTTCCTGGCCGTCCGGACTTTTCCCCACCCTTTCACCGAGAGCCGGGCACGCCTGGAGGCCATGCGGTGGATTCATGGGGTTGAGTTCCGCACGGCAGTTGAGGCGCGTCTTCGTGCACCGCTGGTCCTTGTCATTCGCGACGTGCTAGGCGAGGCCCTGGACAATGCCCGATATCACCACCCCGCTGCCACGAATGGACCGGAAAACCCGGACGATGCGTCAGCCCCCCGCAAGCAGGTGGGCAAGCAGGTGGGCATGAGCTGTGAGATCCGCGGCGCTTCCCCGGCCGGAGGACAGACCGGATCGGGAGAAGTGGGTGACAGCCTCATTTATACGTTTTGGGATAGTGGGATACCCATTCACAAGGTGATCGAGAAACATTTCGGCTCCCAGAGGCAAATCACCGGGGACACCGAGGCTGGTACGTCCGACGAGCAGACGGGCTCCGTGAGTCATCCTTCGGAAGCATTGTTCAAGCTCTTCCCTCTTCATTCAGATTGGGAAAGCGGAACGTCGGTTCAGGTGCCCTTGCCTTCTTCATATGATTATAATCATGAAGGGTCTGAGTCTCGCCTGCCGGCTTCGCTCCGCGACCTTATGTGTAAAGTCGAAAAGCAGAGTGACAACAAAGAGGTGGTCAGCTTTTTTTGGCTTGCCACAGCCATTATGCCGGGGGTTACAACCAGCGCAGGGGCCCATGGCATGGGGCTGTACCGCATGGTGTCGACCGTTACCCGCAGGCTCAGGGGCAGTGTTGTCATCCAATCCAACGGCGTCCGCATGGAGATAACTTTGGACGGCGATAATCGCACCATATCCGTGCGTCAACGCGCGGCCAAAATCCCCAGCGACAGGCATCGCGGCAACTTGATCGTGGTCACGCTGCCCTTGTCGCCACTGGTATAATAATGGGTATTCAGTTTGGTGTCATCTCCCTGGTCTGGGGAAAGTGCGCGGAGTGTTTGCCCGCCGCTGGCGGTTGTCTTCCTTCCGAAAAAGCCGGGGCCGCCTGTCCACTTGAGCCGCCGCTCCAATCTCCATCGGAGGGCACGCCCGATGATGGTGACAGCGGTGGCGGGCGGCCTGCTGCCCCGTGCCCCTTTCGTCAGGATAGCAGCTCTGCGACGGATTTTTACGATTGGCTCGGGGGGGTGGTGTTCCAACGTCCCAATGGTCAAGAGTCTCCCGAATGGATCGCTGCGAGTAAGGAGCGCTTTTTCCTGCCCATAGTTACCGACACAATGATCGCGGAAGCGGTTGCCGTAAAATCCCAGACTGACTCCACAAAGCCCTGCCAGACCGGGTCACCCCCTCCCTCAGCGGGCAAGAATCCTACTCCCCTGGTGGAGAGGATTGTCAATTTTATCAAGGCCTGGATTGGCGACGTGGAGGGCGTGATCTTCGATGCTCACTATCCCTGGCCATATCCTGTAGTGCATTTGAAGTCGACGATCGATGCCATAAGAGAGGTGGTACACGGCCATCTTTTGCCCGGACAAGATAAGCAGATGCATGTGTGTTTGCTCTATGACGCATTGGAAAAGTTAAGAGATGACCCATACGATCCACTACAGGACAAGATGCGCCTTCAAAGCATTCTGAATCTGGTGAGGGAGAGGGGTGTCGGTAAAAGTTATATAATACTTACGCGTGGAGTCGACGGCTACGTTTCAGGCATCAACCCGGACGATGAATCGATCACTCCGATACCTAAGCTCGAAGAATACCGTTACCGGCGGCAATTGGCACGTGGCAACCCCGAAACCATTTTCCAGCGCTCTTGCATGCGTCAATTGGGGCACTTTCACCGTCCTCCTATACCAGGCGAGAATCAAAGTGAACCACCCTTCGTCGGAATGAGAGCCCAATACTGCGTCCCGACCAGCTCCGTCCAGGCGTTAATTAGCCTCTTGGTGCAACGGGTCGGAGCGGATAATGGAGCAGGGGACGGTGCAACGGCAAGTCGATCCCTTCCCGGATTGATTGTTTTCCGCGGAGACTCGTCGATATTGGCTCATTTGACGGATGTTGCCAAGGGAATTTGTTCTATTATTCCGTCCATGAATAACAAGTTAATGTCGATTAGGAATTTTTTCTCGAAAGTTGGGAATGGAGACAAAAAACTTATCAGTTATAATATATCAGACAGCCCACCAGTGCTACTATGGGATCTTATCGATGACGGAAAGGACAGAATAGCCCTTGGGGACGAATTATCTATATGGTATGGACTACCCGAATTGGTCGGGGTTCATCCTCGCATAATCACAATTTTCTCGACAAAGTGCAGAAAAGGCAAGGTATCTCTCAACTTCGATTACGCAGGAACGGCAGATTGCATTAGAAAAATTAAATTTGTAGCTCAAGTTATATACGGTCCAATTAATTTCGGCCAAGAAGAGAGAGGATGCAGTCAGTGTGCCGCCCTTCCTGGGACTAATCCCGCCCCTGCGGCTTCTGAGCAACTCACCATCCGTTGTGAAGGGGATAAGCGCGAGCGTCTGGACCCTCACCTTTTTTGGAGCCTGGTATTTGATCCCGACAAGGAAAAGCCCTGGGGGCACGCCCCCCCTCAAAACCCCAGACCGGCTCAGGTGCAAAAGAAAGGGAAGGATGGGGTGCAAGAACGGCAGTGTGAGGTTCCTGACACACGGGCTGCCCTTTCCTGGGTCCCGGATTTCGCCGCGATGTACTGGGCTAATCGTGTCTGGTTTTCCCTTCTAATTCGCAACCGCATTCTTGCATATATGACGCCGTGGGAATCAAAATACAGATGTTCTATTTGGCCGCAACGTCCAATACTGTTCATTCATCCAGACGAGGCCGGAATCGCGCCTCTTATCTCGGAAATGAGACGCACTATGGACAATACGACCAGTCTATCAATTCCGAAAAATGTACTTGATTCGCTATGCAGTGCTCGAAAAGTCGGTGATAATGCAAACGAGTCTACCGCCAAAAGATTCTTTGATCTTCTTGACTGTTATGAAGAAGATGATTTTATTATTGTTTTAGCTGAGGAGTTTTCATGCTCAGGGACCACAAAAAAAGTGGTATTTGACCCTCTAAAAAAGAAGCAATCCACCGAAGGAACACCACCTTTTCGATTGCATTTCTGCGTCGTCAATTTCAATCCAGAGGTATTGCGAGATGATCTCGTCTCCACCTCTGAGATCCCAACCCTCTCCCTCTACGCTTTCCCCTACGAGGGGTGTGCTGAATGGAAAGGAAAGCCATCATGACCACCAACAGACAAGGTGACCCACCGCCGGGCGCGCATTCAGACATGGCCGCCCTGATCCATGCTTTCGAGTCAGGCAAGGACGACCCCGGCGCCCGTAACGCCATACTCCATGACCTGGCATGGCGCGTCAAGCAATGTGAGAGCCCTACTGAAGGGAAAGGCGTTTCTGCCGCCGCCGAGGCATGGATTTCCGCGGCAGAGAAGACCCTCACCCCTGGTGATGCCTCCCACTCGCTTGTGAAGAGGTACCCTTTGCTTATGGCAGCCGCTCCCGGCATTCGAGATACCTTGGGAAAATTTTCCGAGGAGGTCCTTTCCTATGAGGGGTCTAAACCAATGAAGAAAGACTTTGCTATTGTTGTTACGACAGAATCCGAATTTAAAGGTGCTAATTTTCTTCTGAAAGCCCAGGAAGAAAAGTTGCGTCGGTTCAACCACGTCGGCGCAGTCACTTTTCATCATTTCACATTGGAAGAACTGCCCAACAAACCATCTGGCGTGCTGGTCCATACCGGCGAACCTGGAAATGTTGAGGCCGCCCTGGCCTGTGATGCTCTGTTCAGGCACTACCAAGTTGATGGCTGTTTCCTTGTGGGCATGGCTGCTGCCCCTCCTGGATCCATTGACCTTGGAGGAGTCGTAGTATCGAACAATGTCATTAATTACGAACGGGTCGCTGTACTTAGGAATGGAAATCAGACAAACACGACCCCAGTCCAACCCCCACCCAGCCTTCGAAATGATGTCACAAAGTCAAAGATCTTGCGCCTGGGTGATATTAGTGGATTAAGAGAAGTTTTTATTAAGATAATCGATGAATTTATTGGTAGAGGTAGTAATAGAAAAAGAAAGGATTATACTCCAATATTAGATATAGAACGTGTTGTCGGTATGTTCCTGAGCGGCGATAAATTGTGGAAAGGGGACTCAGAAGCAATTCAGGAGTTATTTGTTAAATCAGGATATCCACGCCAAAGTAAGGCCTTAGATATGGAAAGCTACGGGTTTGGCAAAGCCTGCGAAAATTGGGATGTCCCGTGGTTAGTCCTTAAGGGCATTTCGGATTTTGGCGATGGACCATCCAAAGCCACGGGCGACGACTGGCAACAGCCAGCCACCCTTGCAGCAACCATGTTCCTCTTGTATTGGGTGTTGCCCATTTGGCAGGAATTGAGAGAAAGCAAGAAACAGGTGGAGTAGCACAACCACCCTGGCCAGGAAACCACCCTGGAGAAACAAGCAGGGAGTGGGGGGCTCCCCCCCCACCACGCATGCAGCGCGAACGCGGCGGGCAAACCCGGAGGGACTACCTCCCCCCCCGCCGCGCCTGCCCCGTCTCCCCTTCCGCACGCAGACGCCCGATAATCGCCGCATAATCCTTCTCGCCAAACACTGCCGACCCGGCGACAAAGACATCGGCACCAGCTTCGGCAGCCGCGGCAATATTATCGGCCTTGATCCCACCATCAACCTGCAAATCAATCGCATGCCCGCTGGCGTCAATCATCGCCCGCGCACGCCGGATTTTATCGAGACTCGCCTCGATAAAACTTTGCCCGCCAAAGCCGGGATTGACGCTCATGATCAAGACCATATCGACCATCGGCAAAACCTCGTCAAGCACGGTAAGCGAGGTTGCCGGATTCACCGCCACGCCGACACGACAGCCACTCTCACGCACCAGATGCAACGTGCGATGCAAGTGCAAGGAGGCCTCGGCATGCACGGTGATGATGGCCGCACCAGCCTTGGCAAACGCGACCACCCAGTCGTCAATCGGCGCGGCCATGACGTGGACATCGAGCGGCTGGCGCGCAACCTTGCGCAACGCCGCCACTACCGGCGGCCCCAGGGTCAGGTTCGGGACAAAATGCCCGTCCATCACATCAACGTGGATTAAATCCGCCCCGGCCGCCTCAACCGCGGCAATCTCCTCGCCCAAACGTGCAAAATCAGCGGACAATATCGAGGGCGCAATCTTGATCATCCAGCCATCTCCTGTTCATGTCGATCACAACGCCTGCAAAAAGTCACCGCCGGCATGGTAGCGCGCCACCGCACTCCCGACAACCCATGCGCGACGGCCTCATGCTCCCCATGCCAGCCGCGTGCACGTACACGCGCACGCGGCGGCTATGCCGTGGATGGACACCGATTGCTCACTGCCCCCCTCCTGCGCACCCCTGCGCCACCCCTGCGCGCCCTTCTAGCGTCCAGCCATCGCCCGCAATCGCCCCACCCGCTCCTCGATTGGCGGATGCGTCGAGAAAAGATCAGCAATGCCACCGCCGGTCAGCGGATTGACGATAAACAACTGCGCCGTCGCCGGGTGACTCTGTGCGCTCTCCAGCGGCAACGCCTGACTCCCCTGCTCAAGCTTTTGCAACGCCCGCGCGAGCCACAGGGGATTGCCGGACAATTCAGCCCCGGCCGCGTCGGCGTCATACTCGCGCGCGCGGGAGATGGCCATCTGGATCAAGGTCGCGGCCAGCGGGGCGAGGATCGCCATCAGGATGCCACCGATGAAACTTCCACGCCCCCCCTCCTCCTCATCCGAGCGTGCGCCGCCAAAAAACATCCCCATGTGCGCAAGCCAGGTGATGGCCGCACCCAACGTCGCGGCGATGGTCGAGATCAGGATGTCGCGATGCAGGACATGCCCCAATTCGTGCGCCATCACCCCCGCCAGCTCCTCGCGCGTCAGGATGCGCATGATCCCGGTCGTCGCCGCAACCGCCGCATGCTCCGGATCACGACCGGTGGCAAACGCATTGGGCGAATCATCCTCGATCACGTAGACCGCCGGCATCGGCAAGCCGGCACGACGCGCAAGTTCCTCAACAATCTCATAAAGTTCCGGCGCCTCCGCCGGACCCACCGCCTGCGCGTTGTGCATGGCCAGCACCATCCGGTCGGAAAACCAATAGGCCCCGACATTCATGACCACCGCCAGCATCAGGGCCATGGTCATGCCGCGCTGCCCACCCATCGCATGACCGATCACCATGAAAAGCGCGGCCATGCCGGCCAAAAGCAGGGTCGTCTTCAAGACGTTCATCGCAGCCACCTCTCCCCATCGTGCATCGTTTCGCTCTACCCGGCGCATGCCCCCGGCCTGTCCCTGGCAACCATCCAGGGCCGCCCGCCGGATCGGCCGCATTGTAACGCACCGCCCGACGCGGGAAAAGCGAAATCGTATTCGGACATTGATGACAAACGGCCCATATTGCCGCCGCACATCAAACACACATACTGAAAAATGCGCTTGAATAGGCGATAAAATATCAGAGATACAGATGTGCATGATGGATTCTTTCGTCCCGCTGCCAATGCCTGCGTTCAATCCATCCAGGTCACATGCAGGCCGCGCGGGCGACAGCGCGATCATCACCCGTCCCCGCTTGCAGGCATCAAGGGTTGACAGTATCCGCCGATGTTGTTTCAAGCAGTTGACGACGAAAGATGACTCGAAGACAGATTGAGACAACTGTACAAACCACCCGTGACGATCATAATCCAACCCTTAAGCCCGGCCTGCCGATCCCGTCTGGCGGAAGGCGTGGCAAACCGGCAACGAATGGATGATGCGCGACCCGGAGGTGTATGATATGACGCTTGCAAACCATGACCTTTCACCTACCCTGTTGGTTCGGCAACAAGCCGGATGGCAGCCGTCGTGGTCCCTCCACATCGACGATCAACCACCAGCCATCATGCCGGTAACGGCGCCATTGTTTGCAGTTTTTTACCGCCGGAGATCACCGTTTTCCCCTTATCCATCCGGATGATCGTCATACGCCGCATGCAGCCACCACGGGCAGGGGTGATGTGCCTTTGATTGCCCGTTACCGGGAAATGCTCTGTCATGTTTTCATGAGACTTTATCGACCATCTCAAACATCTCCGACACGACACGCGGCCATGTCCCAGGGATGATCAACCGACCGGAAGGCCGGCCTGGCATGCCCGCCGCGGTGCTGCCGGTCATGGACCGCGGCCATCGTGCGGTTATTCCGCCACCAGGGGATCATCCGGCTTGACTGCCCGCCATGCTCCGGGTTGACCGGGGGATATGGCACTTGTTTTGCTACGAACCATCCGCCAACGGCATGCGGCAGGATTGCGATATGATTTTTGTCGTTTTTTGGTCCGTCATCCGTGATCATGACCCATTCCACTCCAGCCCGCGAGAGGTGCACACATGAGCGCAACTGCAACCATCGTCACAGAAATGATGCCTCCGTCGCGCCGATTCGGCGAACTTGAAGGCAAGGAGGCCATCTATCAGCAAAAGATCCGTATCGCCTATAACAAAAGCGTGTCCGGAATCATTGAAACCTGTCATCTCATGGCCGCCGCCAAACGCGACCTTGAATCGGCATCCTGGAAACGTTTGCAGATCAATTTGCCGTTCACGCCGCAAACGATTCGCAAAATGGTTCAGATTGGGGAGAGCAGACGATTTCAAAACGCGCCCATGGGCGCGCTTTTACCACCGTCATGGCGAACACTCTACGAGATCATGCAACTCCCGGATGATGTCTACGAACAGGCACTGGAAAAAGGGATCATCCACCCCGAAATGCAGCGGCGCGAGGTTGAGTCCTTGAAGGGAAAGACGCCCCAGACAACCGACGGGAAACGTGAATTTCCGATAGAAATCGACCCATATTTGCAACAGGAGCCTGTCATCGTCGCGGACATGAACACGACATGTGCGATGCAGCGGCATGATGACGATGCACCATTGTCGCAAGCAGACCTTGTTCTCAGGCTGATACGGGACGAGGCCGAACTTCTTCAGGATCTGTTCTATGCGGTCAAATACAATGAGGATCTGTTAAGTTCGGCGGTGGTGGTTGCCGGCGAGAAGCGCCATAGTCGCATCGCCCAGGCCCGCGCCATCATCACCGATATCCTCAAACGACTCGAACAGGTCATGGAAGGCAGGTAAAGGGATGATCCGACACGCGATCCATCAACCAGGCAACAACGCCATGGACTTCTTTTAAAATCACGCCATTTGAGGGCAGCAGACCACGATTGCCGCGCCTGTCTCCTCCAGATTGTCGGCACAAGGCATGGGATTTCCCTCGCCAAAAACAACCGTAATGATCAAGAAGATGTGCCACGGGCCAAAATGGAACCGGATTGCATGCGCGGACCCTGCCACCGGAGGTCAGAAACACAGCTGACCTCCGATTCTTCCACACCGGCCTGAATCGAAAAATCACCTCCGCATGGATACAATTTTTCAAGTCCATGACATGAGCCTTGTGCGTTCAAAATACCTTGACCTGTCATATGTCTTGGCATGAACATCGTATTCATCGTTTTCAATTTTGACCGGATCATGGATCAATTATTCATTCTTTCAAACACGATCCATCCATGTTGTTCGCTCATTCCATGCCGGTCGGCTTGATGGTTTCGTATCGATGATTCGAGATAGTGGTGAACATCGGTTTGATTGATTGACTTGGTGTTGCATCCATACCCATGAACATCGGAAAAGTTCCCATGCATACGCACACCCACGCGATACTCTCCGACACCATCAAAAAAACCTTGCGCAATCACGGCGATTCGGTCACCGTCGACACATCAACCGGCGCGCTGGTCATCCAGAGGTTTGCCCTGACCGATAGCTGGGACACACGCCGATGCTGCTGGCCAAATCCGCGCCTCGGCTACCGCCTGTGGTGTCCAACGGATCATCAGCCACGATATTGCGATAGCATCGACGACCTGCTGGCAACCATGAATCGTCAGGCTTCCGGCAGCACGTGCGGATGATTCATGGAGTCTGTCCCGAAAAACATCAGCGCCCCACAAAAAACAACATCACAATCATTCAGATGGAACCATGGACAAACTATCCCTGCAAAAGCAAATCACCACCCATGAAGGTCTCCGCCTCCATCCATACAAGGATACGGTCGGGAAACTGACGATTGGCGTCGGCAGAAATCTCGACGATGTCGGTATCTCTCAGGACGAGGCCCTTTATATGTTGGTAAACGACCTGAACAGGGCCGAATCAAGCCTCAGACAACATCTCCCGTGGTTTGAAACGCTCGACGACATGCGGCAACGGGTTCTGATCGACATGACCTTCAACCTCGGCATCCGGGGCATGCTCTCCTTCACCCGCATGTTGCAGGCGCTGCGCTGCGCACAATTCAACGACGCCGCGCAAGAAATGCTTGCATCCAAATGGGCCCAACAGGTCGGCGAACGCGCAACAACCCTGGCGCACATGATGATGACGGGAAACGAACCTTAGTTGTTCACCTCTTCCGCCGCATCAGCCCGTCCGACTCCCCATGTCGGCATCCAGTTTCATGCGGTTCCCGGTGCATTTTCGTCCCTTCCGTGTGCGTTCCATATCAGGCCCATGAAAACCTGCAATCCGCCCTGGGGGTGATTTTCGCGCAAGGCGTGCGCAAATCGCCCGTGGGTAGGGGGACGGGAAAGACAAAAAACCTCGGGGCTTCGCCCCGAACCCGACCAGGGCTTCGCCCTGGACCCACCAGGGCTCTGCCCTGGACTAAGCCAGGGAGCCAGCCCCCTGGACCCCATTTCACTCGCCACAAACAGCCTGGGATCTACATAACAATCCTCGGCCATGAAGAGATGCACTCACTCATCCATCCCATCCATGCCTCCCTTGAACATGGAGACAACACACACAATGAACAACATCTTTCGTACCATCAACAGTATCGGCGTCAACCTCGCGGCGATCGCACTCCTCGCGTTTCTCCTTGCCGCCCTCTCGGTGGCGCTGCCATTCTTCCTGTCAACCCTCTGCCCATAATCGGGGAAAATCCAATGAAACAGTGGCTTTTGGATCGACTGCAAGAGGCCTCCACCTGGCGCGGCCTGATTCTTCTCGGCTCCGCGCTCGGCATCCAGATCATGCCGGAGGTTGCCACGCAAATCATCTCCATCGGCATGGCCACGGCCGGCGCCATCGGCGCCCTCTGCAAGGATGGCACCGACACGCCCCGTCAATCCTGATTACACCAACGACCCAATGCCCTAAAGTTTGGTCGTGCCAATCCGATTCCCAATCAATCGTTATGCCCACGCTCGATGAACTTCTCAAATGGGTACCCGTGGTCACCGCCATCCTCACCGGCATGGCCGCCTGGATCGCCTGGTCGGTCAAGCGCGGCCTCGTGTCGCACGAGGAACTCGATCACTCCATGCGTCAGACACAGCGCGAAATTACCGAAATCAACAACCGATTGATCCGGGTGGAAGCCGAACTTGACCACATCCCAACCCGCGACTCGATCAACGACCTCGCCAGCCGCATCTATGAAATGAACGGCTGTCTCTCCGGCGTGAAACGCCAACTCGACCTGCTGCTGCAACATCACATCAAGGACGACTCAAAAAGCTGAGCTGAAAGGAGAGGAGATGTCGGATTTTGCGCAAACCCAAGCCAGCGATCGTCGCCGCATCCTCATCGATGCCCTGTACCGCGATCCGCACTACGCCTCCAACCATGTCATTCTGAAAAGCATCCTCGATCGTTTCGGCCACTTTGTTTCCAGTCAGCAAATTTTTTCCGACCTGCTTTGGCTGCAGGAAAATTCCCTGGTCACCCTGCAGGATCTTGCCGGCATTGCCGTCGCCACCCTGACCAGCGTCGGACTGGATCTTGCTGAAAACAGAACCTTTTGCCCTGGTGTTCGCCGCGGCGACCCCCCCGATCCATCATGAACGATGCCACTGCGCCTCCCCCGCCACGTCCGCGTCGATCGTCGCTGTCACGTCTGCCGGCGGACATCCGCGAGCTCATCGATAAACTTCTTGCGGAAGGTGTTGAAACAAGAAAAAATATCCTCGCCATCCTCAACCGCGAACTCGATCGCAAGGGCGACAAACCCATCTCAAAATCGGCCCTCAACCGCTATGCCCAGCGCATGGAGGAGATTGGCCTGAAAATGGCGCAGGCACGCGAGGTTGCCCGCGTCTGGATCGAACATCTTGAATCCGAGCCCCCGGGTGATCTTGGCAAACTGCTCAATGAGGTCGTGCGCACGCTGGCCTTTGATTTTGCAACCCGTGCCGCCGAAGGCGATGAACCTGTTGATCACCAGGTGTTGCGTTCCCTGGCTGCCACCATCGAACGTCTGGAACAGGCTTCGCGTATTCGTGAGGATCGCGATCGATTGCTGCGCAGGGAAATAACCGAGCAGGCAGCCAATCAGGCCAAAGCCACGGCCAGACGTGCCGGTATTTCTCAAAAAACCATCTCGGAAATCGAGCGCGATATTCTCGGGTTGGCTTAAACAGCACCTTTATCGTCATGAATTGCCACTTGATCAGGATATCGGCCTGATTTTTTTACTGTCGTGGGTCGCATGCACGACCTGGAAAAGATGCTCGCCCCGTCACCGCCGCGTTGGCACCTTGGAGCGCACCGGGACCATGAAAAGGCTGCGAAAATCCTATTTCCTCCCCTACCAATCGGCCTGGCTCAACGACCACAGCAGATTGAAAATATGGGAAAAATCACGCCGCATTGGCGCCACCTACGTCCAGGCTTACGAGGATGTGCGCGATGCGGCCCGCGCGACCAACCCAATGGATGTCTGGTTTTCATCAGCGGATGCATCGGCGGCCAAGGAATACATGCGTTATTGCGCCCAGTGGGCGCGTTTGCTTGATGCCGGGGCGCGTGACGTGGCCGAGGAGGTGATCGACCACGCGGCGGCGATCAAGGCACTTGTCATTGAATTTGCTTCTGGAAAACGCATTCATGGCCTCTCTTCCAACCCGACGGCTTTTCGCAGCAAGGGTGGCAAGCTTGTCCTTGACGAATTTGCCTTCCATCGTGATGATGACGCCCTCTGGCGTGCAGCGATGCCGATCATCACCTGGGGACAACCGGCGCGCATCCTTTCCACTTACAATGGCAAGGGCAACCGTTATTGGCAGATGGTCGAGGAGGCGCGTCGCGGCAATGAATGGTCTTTGCACACCACAACCTATGCCCAAGCAGTGGCGCAAGGGCTTGCCGATCGCATCAGCGGGCGTCCGCTTGATGCCGCCGAGCGCGATGCGTGGATCGAAAAAACGCGTCATGAAATTGGTGATGAAGAGGCCTGGCAGCAGGAGTACATGTGCCAGCCGGTGGATGGTGCCACCGCCTGGCTGCCCTGGCCACTCATCACCGCTTGCGAACACATTGATGCCGGACAGCCCAAGCTCCATGCCGGTGGTCCCTGTTATCTGGGCATGGACATCGCGCGCCGGGGCGACTGCACCATTCTCTGGGTGATCGAACAGGTTGGCGATATTTTCTGGTGTCGTGAGGTTGTCCGACTGCAACGTGCGCGTTTTGACGAACAGGATGCCGCGCTCGATCGGGTCATGCGGCGTTACGCGATCAAACGGGCGTGCATCGACCAGACCGGCATCGGCGAAAAACCGGTAGAGGATGCACAGAATAATTATGGAAAACAGCGCATTGAAGGAGTCGTCTTCACCGCGACCGTCAAACATGACCTGGCTATTCTTGGCAAACAGCTTTTCGAGTCGCAGAGGGTGCGCATTCCGGCGGATGCTTACA
>PEAJ01000041.1 GCA_002753495.1 Magnetococcales bacterium HA3dbin3
AGCCATCCCGTACGGCTATGCCGATGTCCCAGGCATGTTGAATCAGGGGGAAGTGCGATTTGGCTGGAGTGGCCCAAAAAATGGGTCGGATGTCTTAAGTGGACGGATTGGTAGACAACACCCCGCATGCCACCCGGCCCGCCTGCCTCTGTCATCTCCAGTCGTTCCACCCGTCCCTGGTCGTCGACATAAACCGCGTTGTGTTCGATTTTTGTCAGCGTTGCGCCATCCACCTTTTCCCCCGGATGCAGCACGATCTGGTCATGGGGGGTGTCGCGGCGGGCGAGAACCGCCCAGGCGAGGCGCGGCGTGGTCACCGCCCCGACCAGGCGCAGCGTGGATGCTGGTGTCGTTGTCTTCTTCTTGTCGACTTCTGGTGTTGGCGGGGATCGTTCTCGTGCAACCGGTGGATCTTCCCACGGATTGAACTGGCGCAGGCTTGCCAACACCGACGGCATGGCAACGTCCCGGTCCGGCGGCGCGGCATGATCCTTCGGCGTGGCCGGCCGCACAACCGTGGGCTGGGGTGGTGTCGACGCCGATCGCCATTCCGTCCCGACCAGGGTGAGGCCAGGCAGCACGACCAGCGCAAGCGCCACCAGCCGCGACCCGAGATGACTCCAGAAGAGCAGGTTTATGCGCATAAAAGAAGGCAAGGTTGTCAAACGACTGCTATTCCCCCGTCCATCCGAGCACGGTGGTGTAGTCGACGCGTGAAGTCAACGGCTCTTGAACGTATCGGCGCATCGGCAAGAGGAGTCATCCCAAGCCCCTTCTCCCCCGCATCAGGCCCAGACTGTTGGGGAAAGCAGCGGGCATGTTATCAGGGAAATCGTGGGCTTGCAACGAACCGATGGAGGGGGCATAATGCGCCGCGTTGTTGTTCGGAAAGACTCCTGTTCGGCGAATTCTTGTTCCATGCGGAGCCATAATGGGCACAGTTCCCTCTGATGTTTCTGATGATGACTCTGATCCGCAGCCTGGCGACACCCAGGAATCACACGAGTCGATTTCATCCGATTTCATAGCGGTTTTGGTTGATCGCAAGCTAAGGGAATACAGGATTCTTTCTCCACTTAGGAAGGCGAGATCTGGTCTCACATTCCGGGCATGGCAGATGGATTTTGACCGGGAGGTCATCATCAAGGTGCATTTTCCTCGGGGCCTTGCCGTGCCCGAGGGGTTTGGCGTCCGTCCTCTTCCGGGCAAGGAGCTGGAGTATGGTGACAGCAAGAGATCTTTTTTACGCGAGGCCAAAACATTAGCCAGGTTCGATCATCCCAATATCGTGCGGGTGTTTGACTTTTTTGAAATTGAGGAGTCTGCTTACCTCGTGATGAAATATGAAAAAGGAGACAGTCTCTACCACTATTTTAGATACAATGAAGGAAATTTGAGCGAAAAGGAATTTTTATACATTTTTTATCCGTTGCTCCATGGACTACGGCTGGTTCATAATGCAGGTATTGTACATCGAGATATCAAACCAAGCAATATCATGATTCGTCAAGTGGGGTGGGGTGGCGGTCTCACATTATTGGGATTTGGTACTGCTAGACAGATACTTCCAAGCAGTAAATTGACAAGACTTGAAGATGACGGCTACAAGGCGTGGGAACAATTAGCAAACGATCGTGATGATCATGGGCCATGGACGGATATTTTCGGGCTTGGATGCGTATTGTACCGTTTTATCTCCGGGAAAAATCCGGTGCCTGTTACAACTCGTGTGAGTGAAATCGTCAACGGTGGACCCGATCCTTTGGTTCCCGCCACGGATGTGGGGCAGGGAAAATTCTCAGATAAGCTTCTCCGTGCCATTGATCAGATGTTGCGGGTAAACCTCACAGATAGACCAAAAAGTGTCGACGCACTGCTCGCTTTGTTGCCAACGCCAACGCCCCGGGCAACGCCGACACCAGCGCCCACGGCAACGCCAATGCCGACGCCCAGTGCGACCCTGATGCCAACACCCAAGGCAGCCCCAACACCAGCGTCTAAGGTGACTCCGATGTCGACACCCGGGGTAACCCCGAGACTAAGGCCCCCAGGGTCAGAGCCAAAAATTTCAGGTGGGTTAGAGGTAGGGAGGCACGGATCCTATACGGATCACAACACTGGAATGAAGTTTATCTGGATCCCCGGTGGGGAGTTCCTGATGGGCAGTCCGGAAAGCGAAATGGGGCGGGATAGAGACGAAGGTCCACAACATCGGGTCATGTTGGATGGATTCTGGATGGGAAAGTATCCGGTAACCCAGGCCGAGTGGGTGGCCTTAGGCATGGAGAACGAATCTTCTTTCCAGGGAGAGAGGAATCCCGTGGAGAAAATTTCCTGGGATCAGGCACAGGAGTTTGTTCAAAAATTGGACGAAAAGATGACTGGGGTTTTTGCATTGCCAAGCGAGGCGCAGTGGGAGTACGCCTGCCGAGCGGGGACCACAACCCCCTTTTCGTTTGGAGAGACGATTAGCACGGATCAGGCGAATTATGATGGTAACGGTGTTTATGGTCCAGGGGTGAAAGGAAACTATCGGAGAAAAACGACTCCGGTGGGGACGTTTCCACCCAATCCGTGGGGCCTGTGCGACATGCACGGCAACGTGATGGAGTGGTGCCGAGACTGGTATGACGCAGCATTTTATAAACAACATGAAGCCTCAGAGAAAAATCCCCTTTGTCAATGCGTCACCAAAGACCGCGTTTTGCGCGGCGGTTCCTGGTACGAGTCCCCTAACGGGTCACGTTCCGCCCAACGCAACTGGAGCGAACCAGGAAAGCGAAGTCGTGAAATCGGTTTTCGCCTGGTCCGCCTGCGTTAGAGGACGATGCCCCTCTGGATTGCCTTGTTTCCCAGGCCTCCGGGATGCCAGGCGCGAAGCCGCTGGCCGACACGACGAGCCGGCGGCTTGCGTGTGCAGCAACGCCCGAGGCCGTTAGCCGAACGACACCGCGACGGGCGCGGGCCGGTTTGCTCTCCTTACGTCGCCTCGCGCGCGACGGGCTCCTCGTCTTCCGGTTGCAACGCGCCGTGCCTCTCCCGCTGATAGATGGTCACGCCCACCCGACGCATATGTTCCAGCAGGGGCGGATAAAGGATGCCATCGCAGGCTTTAACGTCAAATTTGTATGGCAGCGGCAGTTGATCCAGAGCCTCGGCCATGGCCTCCGCCTTGAGCCCGTCTCTCACGCCGACCAGGGCCAAATCCACATCCGACCAGGGTTGATGATTGCCCTTGGCGCGTGAGCCGAAGACAATGACCTCCCGCACCTCCGAAACTTGTCGGAAGACCGCGCGCATCAAAGCCAGTTCCCTGTTACTCAACCCTGTATGACGCATCTTCCACCAGGCGCATCAGAAAGAACGCGTGCAACCGATCAAACGCCACAAAATAGCTCTCGGACACCTGCCTCAGTGCCTCATCAAACGCCTTGAAATCGTAAGTGTGTGACAACAGGTTCCGATGATGCAGCATGTCCATCCAGACCTGGGCATCCTCCAGCATGCCAGCGGAGAAAGCCTCCTTGATCACCTTGCGCGGCGTTCCCTCCCTGATCCTTATTCCCTGATTTTCCAGGTAATCCTTGAGGGTTTTCCAAGCCAGTTCAAAGGCGAACTCAAATCGCTGAATGGCTCCCTCCTTTTCCATTTGGGAAAGACTGGCCAGGCCCCGCTCCTGCACTTCGCGCAGCAGAACAAAGGCCCGATCGAAATTGGCAAAACGCTGTTTCCAACGGATATCATCCCTCATTGCCGCGCCCCTGCCGGTTGCAATCCCCCGCTCTTTTTCGCGTCCGTTTCTCCGCGCGTCTGCCAATTTGCCCGCAGACGTGGCAACACCGCCCGCGCCTCTGGCCCGACCAACACCACCACCATGTTGTGTGGTGCGATCAACCTTCTGGCCAGGGCCGGCAGCGATTCGGGGTCGATCGCCCGTACCCGCCGCCAGGCGGTGGCAAGGGTTTCGATCGGGGCAAACAAACGGTCGGCAACGTAACGTTCCATCAGCTCCGCCGGGCGATCGAGCGTCGACATCAGCGCCGCCTGCCAGCGCGTCAGCACCCGCCGCCATTCATCGTCCGGCGGCGGCGCGTCGCATAGACCAGCCAATTGCGCGATGATGGCGACAAAGACGGCCTCCAGGTTCTCCGGCGAAACCGCCGCCCCCACCTCCAGGCAACCGGTATCGGACAGGGCGGTGTAGGCGGCCCAGAGATCGTAGACCAACCCCTGCCGTTCGCGCAGGGTCGCCTGCAAACGCGAGGCGAAACCATCATCGAGGATACGCCGCATGGCCCCCAGCGCATCGTGGTTGGCATCGAGAAAACCGGTGGTGCGAAAGTACAAGACCAGGGACAACTGCGCCGTTTGATCGTTGACCGCCACCCAGTGCGGTCCGGGTGGCATCGGCGGTGGCGGCGGTGATGACGACAACACCCCGGCCGGAAGCATCCCCAGGGCGGTTCGCGTCAGACGCAACGCCCGCCGATGCGCAATCGGTCCAAAAAACGCCACCGCCATGTTGCGTCCACAATAATAGCGGGCAAGAAAGCGTCGCAGGGCAGCCTCGTCGATACCAGCAATGCGCGCGCGCGTCCCGAGGATCGAACGCGCCAAGGGATGGCCTGGCCACATCACCGTGCCGGCGAGAAGGGCCGGGGTGGTAATCTCGCCCTGATCGTTCTCCTCTTCGCGCATTTCGGCAACGATCACCTGGCGTTCGGTGTCGATGCCACGCAGCGCCGGCGCAGTGAACATCGTGCAGAAGGTGGCAAAACCCTCTTCGAGAAAAGACGGCGGCAGGGTGATCCAGTAGGCGTTATACTCCTGGCTGGTGGCGGCATTCATGTCGGCGGCAAGCGCTTCGAGATGAATGTGCAACGCCGTCGGATCGGGGATGGCCGTGGTCCCCTTGAACACCATGTGTTCGAGAAAATGGGCGATACCCGCCTCTTCTTCCGTTTCGTAGCGGCTGCCGGCACGCACCAGCAGCGTCGCCCCCACCTCGTGCAGCCACGGCATGGGAAAGGTGCACACCGTCAGGCCATTGCGCAGACGCGACAGGTGATAGACCGGCTCGGGTGGGGGAGAATATTTCAAGGAGAGGGGGCACTCCGGCGGCAACAACCCGCGTCCGGGGAAAATTTGACCAACTCGGGAAACAACGCCCCGGCGATTACGGAACCGATCGCCGAAAAACATGTCCATTGCGTCATGAATCCCATTATGCTTGAGCACGGAGGTTCGAAGCCAGCACCTTCGGTAACGTTTGCAACGAGGGGACCATGGGGCACAACGGGCGTCGCGATTTGCGGGTTTTCATGGGGTTGGCAGGCTTGGGGCTGGTCGGCGCGGCGTGGTCAGCGGAGACGATGCTTCCGGCCGGTGCCGCCGCGCGGATTTGTCTGGCGCACTTTCTCGCCGGTCAGGTACGGGAGGCGGCGGCGGTCTGCCGTCCACTGGCGGAGAAGGAGAACGACCCGGCGGCGCATTTTGTCATGGGCACGCTCTACGAGGGTGGGGCCGCCGTGCCACGCAGTTACGAAAAGGCCCTGCATCACTACACCCTGGCGGCGGAGGCCGGACGACCGGAGGCACAGTACAACCTGGGCCTGCTTTACCAGCGGGGCTTGGGAGTCACTCCGGATGCCGAAGTGGCACAGATCTGGTATCGGCGATCGGCCGAGCAGGGATTCGCGCCAGCGATGCACAATCTGGCCTCCCTGCTGTCGCCAGCGGCGGCCCGGGAGTGGTATCGGCGGGCGGCACTGGCGGGCTACACCCCGGCGATGAACAATCTGGCGCAGCTGTTGTCGCGGCGCACACCACCGCATGGCGACCCCACCGCCGCCGACCTCGCCGAGGCCACGAGCTGGTGGCGGCGCGGCGCGGAGAAGGGGGATACCGAAAGCGCCTTCTGGTACGGGGTGGCCCTGCTCGATGGTCGCGGGGTGACAAGCGATCCAACCGGCGCGTTGCATTGGCTGAACAAGGCGGCGGAACGGGGCTCAAGCGATGCGCACCTGATCCTCGGGCGGATCTATCGTGCAGGTTATGGCACGGTGGCCAAGGACGGACAGAAATCCCTGGAGCATTTGCGCAAGGCAGCGGAGATGGGGTCGACCGTGGCCATGTATGATCTCGGTTTGCAGCTGCTTGCCGACGACAAACAGGATGAGGCCCTGTCGTGGCTGCAGCGTGCCGGCGCGGGGGGATTCCCGCCGGCGCGGGTGTTGATTGAAAAGCTGCGCGGGTCCAGAACAAAGCCTTGATCCCGACCTGTTCCGTTTCGGATCAAGGCTGAGGGTGGGCAAGCCTTGCCACCTTTTTATGTGCCCGCTCGGACGCCGTTTCCAGGCAACAGGACAAGACCATGCGCTTCATCGACCCCCGCATCGATTTCGCCTTCAAGAAGATCTTCGGCAGCGAGGATGCCAAGGATATCCTGATTTCGTTCCTGGAGAGCCTGCTTGGCCTGGATGGGGAGCGGCGCATTGCCGAACTGACGATCCTGGATCCATTTCTCGCGCCACGCATTCGGGATCTGAAATCCACCGTCCTGGACGTGCGCTGCCGAGATCATCGCGGCATCTCCTATGTCGTTGAGATGCAAGTCGAAAAAGTTGCCGCCCTGCTCAAGCGCATCCAGTACAACAGCACCAAGGCCTATGTGCAGCAGATCGGGAAGGGCGAGGACTACACCCGACTCAAGCAGGTGATTGCCATCACCATCACCGACTTTGTCCTGTTTGATTCCTTCGGCCATTGCGTCTCCATGCATGAATCCCGGGAGACGGTGACCGGTCAGCCACATCTTGTCGACATCCTGCACTATTTCGTCGAACTCCCCAAATTCACCAAGGATCTGGAGGCGTGCGCGGATCCGATTGATTCGTGGATTTACTTCATAAAGCATGCGGGTTCCATCGAGGAGGTTCCGGCCAGGTTGAATACAGAACCCTTCCGGCATGCCTTCGAAAAGGCGATGGTGGCCAACATGACGCCGGATGAATTGGAGCTCTATGACAAGGCTGGAATCGCCATCGCCGACGCCCGTGGTCGGGTAGATCTGGCACGTGAGGAGGGACGCCAAGAGGGACGTGAGGAGGGACGCCAGGAGGGACGCCAAGAGGGCATCCAGATCGGCAAACAGGAAGGACGTCTGGAAGGAAAAGCTGATCTTTTGTTGCGCCAACTCAGGCAACGTTTCGGACCACGGCTGCCAGGGTGGGTGGAGGCGCGCATCGCCGCCGCCGATGCCGCGACCATCGAACTCTGGGGTGACCGGGTGTTGACCGCGTCCTCCCTGGAAGAGCTGTTCGCGGCGTGACGGAATCGTCGTGATGGTCGGGATGTGCCGAACCCGACAAACGAAATCAGCCGTGTTTTTCGCGTGCGATAGCCCCGCGATTTTTGCCCGATTCCCTGGTCGGAGATCGCGGATGGTCCCAATTGCCAGTCATGACGCCGGCGTCAGTCAGGAAAAGGTAACGTGGCGATGAAAATTGATTCCCCTCGGTCGAGGTTGGCGGTTGGCCTTCTCCTGGCGCTGGTGTGCGCGATGTTCCTGTTTACTCGAGCAGCCATCGCCAATGCCGACAGCCTGACCATCGCCTACACCGGCAACCTGGAAGGACACCTCGAACCCTGCGGCTGTGCAGCGGAGAGCGATTTTGGCGGTCTTGATCGCCATGCGGTATGGCTCGATCGCCTGCGTGCCGAACGACCGGAGATGATCGCCATCGCGCAAGGGGGATTGCTCACCGGCGGCGGGGTGACGGAGCGCATCAAGG
Source organism: Magnetococcales bacterium HA3dbin3 (assembly GCA_002753495.1). Lineage (GTDB taxonomy): Bacteria > Pseudomonadota > Magnetococcia > Magnetococcales > DC0425bin3 > HA3dbin3. Next base: position 7,794 of record PEAJ01000041.1, read on the forward strand.
CCGAGTTCATCCTGCGCGGTTTTGCCCTGTTGAACTACGACGCTATTGCCCTGCGTTGGCCCGACCTCGCTTTCGGCCGCGAGCTGCTCGCGCACACCCCCCTGCCCTGGACGGCAAGCAACTGGCGCGGCAACGACTGGGCCTTGACGCGGGAGATTGCGCGCGGCGGACGGAAGGTCACCTTCCTCTCCTGGCTCGATCCGGAAACGGCGCCAAAAACCACTGGCGGCGCGGCGATTTATCCGCTCGATGCCACGACGATCTCCCTGGCCGAACGCATCGCCCAGGCCAGGAAGGAGGGGAACCTGGTCATCCTGGCCGCGACCGGCGATGCGGCATCCACCGGGCACCTGCCTCTGACCGGGGTCGATCTGCTGCTCCTCGACGCCACTGAAACCATGGGTGAGCCAACCCGCCTGGGTGAAACGCTCGTCCTGCATCCGGGCAAGTGGGGCATGCACGCCGGCATCCTTGATCTGCAAGTCGATGCCCAGGGTCGCGTGATCGCCTGGCAGCACCGCGTGGCCAGCCTGGGTGCCGACCTCGGGCACGCGCCGCGCATGGCCGATTGGCATGCCGCCTACACCGAGCGTGTGCGCGCGGCAAGTCGGGAGCGGGTCGCCGTGCTGCGTGCACAACGTCAGGGAGAGACCGGGCCGTTTCTCGGCGCCCAGAAGTGTCAAGCCTGCCACCCGCGTCCGTTCGCCGCCTGGAGCAGCTCCCGGCACGCCCAGGCCTTGTCAACCCTGGAACGGGTCAACAAGGGGTTCGACCCGGACTGCCTGGTCTGTCACACCGTCGGTTTCAACCGGCCGGGAGGATTCATCGACACCGGGGTGACGCCGCAGCTGGCTGGCGTTCAATGCGAATCCTGCCATGGCCCGGGTCGGGAACATGTGCAAGAGGGACACGATAAGAAGATGCCCCCCACCGCCGACCAGACCGAAGCCCTCTGCCGCGGCTGTCACAACGCCCTGCACGCCCCGGCGTTTGAGTTCAAACATTTCCGGCGGCGTGGCATCCCTTGCGGCCACGGCGACGCCGGAACCCCATAACGGTCCGCGTGCAATCGGGCGGCTTGCGGGTGATTGGGCTGGGCGTTCCTCAGGGTTTGTGACCCACGTTTCTCGTTCCACGCTTCCGGCATCATGCGCGATACCCGCCCATTGACAGGGGCGTTGAACGGGGATAGAAACTGAAACGTGAATAATTATCATTCTTTTTTATCCACTTCCGGGCCAGGATGGACACGTCGCCATTTTGATCCGGGCGTATTCACGATTCTCCGTGGATTGCTTGTTGCCTGGGGCGCGGCCTGGGTGGTGCAGGCTGTTGGCGGGAGGTTGACATGAGCCGTGGCGCGGAGGGTGCCACCATACCATCTTCTTGTGCCTGCGGTTGCGGCGAGACGCGCGCGGCCGATCTCCGCCAGGCCAGGCGTCTTGAATATCTGTCGCTGGGCTGGGTCTGCATCGAAGCGGGTGTGGGCATCGCCGCCGGGGTGACCGCCGACAGCACGGCCTTGATTGGTTTTGGCGTTGATTCCTTGATCGAGATGGCGGCGGCGATGATTCTTCTTTGGCGCCTGACGCCCGGGGCCGGGGGTGAACGGCGCGAGCGTCTCGCCCTGCGTCTGGTCGGGGCGAGTTTTTTGCTGTTGGCCCTTTACGTCGGCAGCGAGGCGGTGATCGACCTCACACGCCGCACGCCACCGGAGGCGAGCCCGGTCGGTATTCTGCTTGCTGTTGCCGCCTTGATCGTCATGCCTCTGCTTGCACGTGCCAAGCGGCGGCTGGCGGCGCGTTTGCGGAGCGGCGCCTTGGCGGCCGATTCACGTCAGAGTGCCTTGTGTGCCTATCTTTCGGCCATTCTGCTCGGTGGATTGGTGTTGAACGCCCTCCTGGGTTGGTGGTGGGCCGATCCCGTGGCCGCGTTGGTCATGGTGCCGATCATCGCCCACGAGGGGGTGCAGGCGTTGCGTGGCAACAGTTGCGCGGGGTGCTGCTGACAAGGGATCCCATCTTCAGCATTTTGCGTGGGCGGATCGGGCGGCGTCCAGGGGATTGGCGCCCGGGCTTGTTCTCTCCGAGCCGTCGGCAAAAAGTCCAAACCGGGGCTCGCGGCACCCTTGTCAGGCAGAGATGACACGGATACCATGCGCCGGCCTGAGGGCCCTTGGTTTGGATTCGGTTGCCCATGGCCTTGGGGGATTTCGGGTATCGCTGGCGTAGCTCAACGGTAGAGCAGCTGATTTGTAATCAGCCGGTTGGGGGTTCGATTCCTCTCGCCAGCTCCAATGAAAACAACGTTTTGAACAATATTTCGCCCGGCCCGTTTTTGTTCCAGCAATCAGGCAGCAATCGCCAGAACGAATCACGGCGGCGATGGTCAGGGTATGACCTGGCTGTCGGTCAAGCATCTCCTGGATGCGCGCTTCGTCTGGATGTGGGGAGCTGACCAGGTTGGCACTGCTTAAAGAGATCAAAAAATAAACAAAAAAACCAGAAAATTCCACGGCATAGACGGATTTTTAGGGCGTTTTCAGGGCGACGGAGTTTTCACGCTCGTTGGCACAAAGCGGGCAAGGGCGGTTGTTTTTTTACACTCTCGTTGGCATAAAATTGGTTTATGGATGGACGATATGGAGTCAGTAAGGGTTGCGCGATGGCCATGCCAGTCCTCATGTCACGTCGTAGTCTGCCGTATCACAGCACCTGTACAGCGACCAGGCTACTCGGAAACAGGGCGCTGCCCTCTCTGAAAGCGTTGTATCGCATCCCAGCGGGCGTCTTGGGATGTAGATGGGTCACTAAGCGCCCCTGTGAGGGCGTAGGCGTCTCTCTGGCTCTTTCTTTCTCTTTCGTGGCTTTCTGTAAGAGTTCTTACGTGGGCCTCCATGGTATCAGCAACATTACCTGTTAGGTACCTCATTTTCCTTATAATATTTGTCCAAGCGTCCTCGACTCCCATAATATCGCTGAGAACAGGTTCTTTTTCGCTCACATCTTTAAGAAACTTAATATGCTCCCTTAGCAATAGCTTAAGCGCGGGATCTTTGCTCGCCTCATCCTCCAGGTAGGCAACTTTTTCCCGTAAGGTCCTCCCTGGGATTTTCTTGTCTTCATCTTTTAGATCGTCACATTTAATAAATTTACCTTGTTCGTCGCGGCAATGGTTGATTGTTTCAGCTTGTGCGCAGGATGCGCAGATTAAAGCAGTAAAAGCCACCGCAACCCCCAACATTCTACTCATCTCTTCCCCCGTTCAAAGCAATAAATGACGACAGAGCTACGCTGTTGACTCTATCGTAATCTTCGCTTTATCGTAAAGATGGGAAGTTTTTGTTACATAACGGCAACAAGGAAGGCACGCGATATGGAATGGAACGCGCAAGGCATAAACTATTGACTAGAAATGGATATTCTGGCCATTTCTGCGGCAAAAAACGGGCCAAAAAATGCATCACTGCCGCGAAAGATGTGGTCTGCAAGTGTTTCTTACTGTCACAACACGCCCGCGTGCGTGCCTGGCGGAGTGGCAACTGTTCGGCATCTCCGAACAGTTGCCACTATTTATGCGCTCCCCAACCATCCGGAATTTCCGGATGGTTGGCAGGAAATTCATTCTTTTTCAGAGTCTTAAATCCGCCGCCCAACCCACACCGCGCGGCCAATGATCTGAAAATCCTCCTCCTCGCCGGGCTGGATGGTCTCGTCCTTGTAGTACTGGTTGGCGCTGCGGACGGTGATGGACTTGTTCCGGTTCCATTGCAGCCGCTTGATGCGCAGCAGGCCGCCGACACGGATGGCATAAATCGCATCAAAATCAACGCGCCCCTGCGTGCGCAGGTCGATCAACACCATATCACCGGGGCGCAGATCCGGTTCCATCGAGTCGCCTTCGATCATGAAGAGGGCGAGCTTGTGCAGCTCAAAGCCCTGGCCGCGCAGCCAGTCTTCGCGAAAGGCCATCCGGTCGACGATGTTGGCCCCTTCCGTTACGCTGCCGCCGCCCCCGCTCAAGCGCACGTCGTAGCGGGGCACTTCAAAGTAGGGCGCCGCGGTCGCCGCTGGCGGCTGCGGCGTGCCGTGGCTGGGGTAAACTCCAGTTGTTGAGTTCCAAGTTCCAACGCTGAACTTGGAGCTGCGAACTTACGATCAACCTGTCATCCTGGATGGTATAAACGATCCGATAGTCGCCTGCGCGGATACGCCAGAGATTGGGCTTTCCGCGCAGGCTCTTTGCTCCCGGTGGCCTGGGATCGTCCACCAGTCGGTCAAGGGCCGTCCGAATCCGCAACCACTCCTGGCGGGGGAGCCTGTCGAGGTGCTTCTGGACCCTGTTGGGAATGGAAAGATTATAGGCCATGCTTTCTGTCCATTTCGGCCTTTACCACTTCCCAGGGTGTTCCTGCCTCGCCGCTCTCCTCAAACGCGTGATAGGCCCGTTCGGCATCCTCCGCATCGCGGGCGTCTTCCCACTCCTCAAGGAAGTGGTTCAGTGCATCGCGAATCAATTCATCCAGGGGCCGCCCTGTCTGTGCGGCCACGGCCCGAAACATCTCCTCCATATCGTCGGTCAATTGAACGGTGTGCATGTCAGCCTCCACTCTTTTTGCGGAACGGAACGACGTTATCCCCCTTGGCTGGCCCAGCCATCGCGGTGGCGATATGGGGTGCGATCAACTCGCTTGCCTTCCTCAAAGGATCGTCGGAAAGGTGTGCGTCACGATGCGTGGTAGCGGCCTGCGCGTGCCCCAGCAACTTCCCGATGACCGGCAGCGACATGCCCATCCCAGCCCTGACACTGGCGAACGCGTGTCGCAAATCGTGGATGCGGAGGGTGTCGAGTCCAGCGGCAGCGCGGATCGAACTCCAAGGCAGTTGAAGGTTAACCATGTGCCTTTCATGACTCCGCCCAACGATGACGCAAGGATTGCCCTCCAGGCGCGGGGTGCGTTGCAGGAGCCCGATTGCCGGAGGACAGGGGGATAACCTTCGCGCCCATCTTGCTGTCAGCGCAGCGAGGGACTCCATGTCCAGGGTCTACCTCCTCCCACCGCAGAGTCAAGATTTCGTTCAGCCTTGCCTCGGTCAGGATCAACAAGCGGATGGCAACAATCACCGGCGGGAAGATGATCCCCTGGGTTTCGGCGTTGGTCAACGCCTGCCCCGGGCGCGCAAGCTTAACCTCGCTCAACAGCCGCTCTCGTTTCTTCTCTTTCTACTTTGTCAGATGCCGGCAAGGGTTGCTGCCGTCGAGGCGGATTCCCATGCCTTCGCACCAGTTGAGAAACCTTGACATCTCCAGTCTCATTCCATTTTTACCTCAAACGGCCATTTATTGAACGTATTGGACGCTTGCCATCAGCTGATAAAGCGAAGCAAATTAATGCACTTTTGATCTTGAATTTGAATCAATCCCCTTAAAAGCGGGGCGATGAATGCTTCACAGTGAATCGCAGTTGCGGAACGTGACGTGGGGCGAGTTAAGTCTCAATCCCCTTAAAAGCGGGGCGATGAATGCTTCTCGGTATCGGGGTCATGGTCGGCGCCCGCACCCGCATGTCTCAATCCCCTTAAAAGCGGGGCGATGAATGCTTCAAGAGAGGCCGCCGAAGCGATGTATCGCGATGCTGGCTGTCTCAATCCCCTTAAAAGCGGGGCGATGAATGCTTCGTAGATATTTCAAGCATAACAACCGGGGTTAACCCGGGGTCTCAATCCCCTTAAAAGCGGGGCGATGAATGCTTCCAGAGGATCGGCTCCGGTACATGCTGTCGCATCCACAGGTCTCAATCCCCTTAAAAGCGGGGCGATGAATGCTTCATCAGTTTTGGTGGACGTTGCCGCAGGCACGCTCCAGCCTGCAAGTCTCAATCCCCTTAAAAGCGGGGCGATGAATGCTTCCAGATATCTTCATGAGGTATCGTAAGAAACCATTTTGCAAGTCTCAATCCCCTTAAAAGCGGGGCGATGAATGCTTCAGCGTACCGGGCTATGGCCAGGATGATAGCGTTCTCGCTGTCTCAATCCCCTTAAAAGCGGGGCGATGAATGCTTCCGTCGACCTGGAAAAATTCAACGGCGGCCGCAACTGGAAGTCTCAATCCCCTTAAAAGCGGGGCGATGAATGCTTCGGCCAACCCCCTTCCCTCCAGGCACGGAACTGGGAAGCCCAACCGGTACACCTTGCCCACTCAGCCAGCCCAAAGAGGATCAATCAGCGTGGAAACCCTATTTCGGGGCAAAAATGACCCCGATGGCCGATATCAACTTTTCAAAGAGCGCACGATCCAGAATGGCTTCGAAGACACTCTCCTGCACAGAGGTCGCCAAAGCCCTCCAGACAGATGGCCAACCGTCGCCGTCGCCGACGATAGCCAACACCGCGACAATCAGTGTAGCGCACCCCCCGGGTCACCACCACTGGGCGGGGAGGGGCAATAGTCCACGCATCAAAACAATCCTGATCCGACTCACTACCCGCCGCGCATCGTTCGTGACCAATCAAGGCCGCGATCGGCTACCCAGGAGTTCGTTGAACAATTCCTCAAGCGTCCGCTGGAGGCTCTCCTCCGACGCCAACGTTTGGGCAACCTTCGCATCCTCTGACCGCACGCCGTGCGCCAAGGCGTTACGCACGTCCTTCAGATGCTTAAATCGATCGAGGTTTGTCAACATCCAATTTTTCGCCTTGTCACGGTCCCTGTAAGCAGTATTGTCTAGAGCTCGCTGATGACAAGCGTCGCTGATTAGGGCCTCAAAACCAAACATGGTCGCCCGCGGGTAGTCTCTCCGCTTGAGATAATCCCAGGCCAGTTGCCGCTCGCAGTCAGCTCGATCCCTACCACTGGCCCAGTTGATCCGCTCCTTGAGTGCCTCGCGAAACAAACGCGCGGCGGGAGAGAGATCTGTCTCCCGCTCAAACCAACCATTAAAGGTGTTGATTTGTTCTTGGGCCTGGGCAACGTTGCTCGCGCGCTCGTAAAAGGCTGCCCGTCGCAAGGAGGCAATCGACCTGTTGGACCCCTCATCGCCAAGCAGAGGCGCAAACACCCCATAATCACCACTCTGATCGTAACGATCGACGGCACCAATCCAGTCCGCCAGCTGTAGAAGACCATCCAGGCGCACCACCGGCGCAACCTCCCGATCATCGCGCATCTCCATGGCGCCATAGTACAATCCGTCAATCCTCGCCCGCTTCACCGTGCGCAGGTACAAAGCACTCAGAAGACCGAGCATCGGCAGATGACGCAACCCATGCGTCAGGTCGAGTGAAACCACCTCATCCGCCGCAATGTCGGCGGCAAGAATTGAAAGAATCTCGGTCTGTTCCCGACCGTCACGACCAAAGGGGATGATCCTCGGCAGACACCTCACGCCCACATGACGTTCCAGCAACGGCGCCAGACGATCAAGCCGTTCCTGGCACACGCACTGGTTGGAAACCTCGTCGATCAGGGCCAGCCGCTCCTCGGAACATTCATGTTCCTCTCCCAGATCCTCAAACAACACATCCCACATGCTGCCGCGCGTTCCGAGCAGAACCAGGCGATCCGGCTGCAATTTTTTGGCGAGGGCCATCCCGAAATAGGCGGTGTGAAGTTCATCACCATCATCGAAGCGATAGCGGGTCTCGCGATAGCGCCCGTCACTCCGGCTGGACTTGCCCAAAAAACTGATCAAGACCTTCATGCTCCCTCCTCCAACCCCGGCAGATGTTCAATGCGGTACTCCTCAAGCCGGGCGTCGCAGGCATGCAGCTCGTCGACGCTCAACTCGCGACCTCGCCATGCGTGAGGAAGCAACAGGGAGAGGTGAAGGTAACGCCCGCCACGCTGACACACCCGGGCCGCCAGATTGACGGGCAGGGTACCGATCACCAGATCGCCTTCGTGGATGATCTCCGGGTCGATGTGCGTGACCTGAAAATCGGCGGCAACCCCCTGCTGCCGGGCCCAGGCCATCGCCCCGGGGTGACGACTGACAAAGTAGCGGGTCATGTTTCTCCTCCAGCCGGCCTAGGCGCCACCTCACACATGCGGTAGCCACCCAGGCCAAAGACGGTGTTTTTGCCGACGTGCAGCCACTGCCCGAGATCGAGCAGCGGCCAGAAGGGTTGCAGATCGCCGCGCAGGGTCCAGCGGCCGGTGATGCCACCCAGGGTCATCTCCTGCTGCTGCCGACCCGACCAGCGCGTCCAATCCCGCCAGCGCAGCGTGCCGTGGCAGGAGAGGGTCGTGGCCTGTCGCGCCAGTTCGCCAAAATCGAGCGGCAGGATGATCCCGGCGTGAAATTCGCTGAGCAACGCCACCCGCCGCGCCAGGGTGATGAGAAAATCCCGCGGCGTCAGCCGACCCGGCCCCAATGGCTTACCCTGCCGTTGCAGACGCAGCGGCGTGACAAAATGCAGGGCCATCCGCTCAAGACCCGGCGGCGTCGGTCGGGGGATGACCCGTGTCTGGTGCTCCAGGATGCTGCCCGTCGTCGGTGTGTAGATCGTCAACTCGGTGCCGTCAGGGCACAGTTGACACACGCGCTGGAGGATTGCCGTGCCCCGCTCGGCGCTGCCAAGACCGCGCGCCAGGGCACGCTGCCAGGCAAGGATGATCAGGGGCAGATGACCCAGGGCCTGCCCGATGAGCACCATGCCGAAGGTGAGCGACGCCCCCGGGGCGTAATGGCGCTGGCCCGAGAGGGGGGGCTCGACGATGTAGGGCACCGGGATGCGGGCAAAATTTTGCACCGGATGCCCCGGCGGTGGTGGCGGCGGCTCGAACACCTGTGCCCAGGGGCAGCCGGCCAGGACGCTGCATCCGGCGCAGTCGTCGGCGCCGGTTAAGCAGACGACGCGCCGCAGTGCCGCCCCGAACACCCCGCGCAATGCCGATCCGGCATACTCCGGCAGCCGCAGCGGCGTGACCACCTCCCAATCGAAGCGGTAGCGGGCCAGGGGCAGCGGGGGAAACGGATCGTTCATGGTTACAGGCCCTCGCACAGGGATTGGATCTTTTTCTTGTCCACACCCTTGAGCTTTTTTGGCAGTTCGTGCTCTAAAACCTGCCGCAACTGGCTCTTTTCCTCCGGAGTCCAATTGTCCGCCGCCTTTATGAGGTTTTTGGCACCCTGCCACAGTTCGCCATTGGTGCCCTGGGAAATGCGAGCTTCGCGAATGGTTCGCCGAAACATTGCGATTTGGCGCTGTTGAGGTGTCATCCTGGCCAGTTCATCTTCAAACTTTTTTTCCTCAACCAGGCGCTCCTCCTCTTCTGCCTGGCGTTTTGCCTCTGCAATCCGACGTTGATCTTCTTCGACGCGACGCTTCTCTTCGATGACCCGGCGTTGTTCAAGGGTCTTTTGTCTCTGACTGTCAAACTGCTGTCGCCGATCTTTACCCTTTGCGAACATGTCTTTACCCAATCCAAACAGGGTCAGCCTCAGAGGATTGGGTGGTGGTTTCTCCCCTTCCTGGACAATCTCGACAAAAAGCCAGGCAAAGGGGACGTGTGTTCCATCTTCCATACCACATACCGTGGTAGATATTGGCAACTTATGTCCGTGTTTTGTGTTTATTCTCCTGTATCTCTCTATGGTCAGAAAATCGGCTCCATCGTGTTTTCCAACTCGCAGCAGGAAACCACTCTTGGCAGCCATGGCGTCTCTGATCCCTTGTGCAAGATTATCCGCCCATTGGGGCATTCTCATGGCTTTAAGCATATCGATCTGTTCTTTGAGAACAGCACCTCCATAGAATTGATTGCATATATCAGCAATATCATAAGGCCATCTTTTCTCCTCGGTCACATGGGCGACGAATCTGCGAACCATGAAGGGGGAGATGCATTCCACCAGATTCTGGGATGGGTCCTTGACTGATATGGGAGAACCATCCTTTCGATGTTTCCCATGCCGGGTCATGATGCGGGTTGGTTCGTACATCGTGGAACCCGCAAGGTGGGCATCGCCAATCTTGACAGCCCGTTGATAAAGTCGCTCCGCTGTATGCCTCGTGGTAGAATGGCTGGGAACTCGAACGACGAGAGGGCGTGATGGCACTGGGGCGACAGGAAGATCGGCAAGCGGAGATGTTTTTGA
>PEAJ01000042.1 GCA_002753495.1 Magnetococcales bacterium HA3dbin3
AAAGGGCGCACGGTTTTGAGCCGGGAGCAGCATCCCCACCATAAATGCACCAGGAAACAGCCTCTTCCCGAGCGTGAAAGTCCAGCCAATGATACTGAGGGCCACCTTGACGACCCGCTCATTGCTCGCATCCTCGCCCAGGCAGCGGCGCATCGCCGCCGTCATCTCTTCCTCGACCTGGGCCTGTATTTCCGGGGTAAGAATCACGCAAACCATGCCTTTTTCATCGTTTTCGTCCACACTCCATCCCCATGATGCTCTCTTTGCGCCGGCGCGCGCTCTCCTCCGCGCAGACGAGCCGACCAATCTCGGCGTACATCACCTCATCGGGCAACAACAGCAGGCAGCCCGACGCCTTCACCACATGCTTCAGCAGGTCAAAATTGCCGGTCGCCAGGGCAAACGCCGGCCCCCAGCCCAAAGGGAAGCGATAGCCAGGCTTCGACTGGGCGGTCATCGCGTCCAAAGTGGTTTTGGCCACCTCCTGCCCCAGGTATTGCGACATCTTTTCCGCCACCGCCTCGCGGCCACCGGCCTGCATCAAGGTGCGCGCGACAATCTCCCGTACCTCCGGGTCGATCCGCAGCGCCCCCGGCCCTGGCACCACCCGCGCGGGCAACTCGAAAAACGGCAACGTCAGCTGCCGGGGGTCCACCTCTCCCTTCCTCCTCCTGCTCATGGCAAAATCCTCCCTGATAGATTGACATGGCGGCTTCATGCCGCCTCCTTTATACTCTTCCTTGGTCTGCCGCCTTTTTTTCGGTACGGAGTGCCGTCGGCGTGGTAGCGCGAAGGCCAGATTTGCATCGGATGCAACCCGAGCGCCTCCGCGACCATCACCTCGCACCGGTGCCAAGGGAACCGAAAAACGTGCCGAAGGGATCCCAGCGGCAGGCCGTGGTGTTGGTCCAGTTTGCGCAGCGTCCAGCCGGCCTTCTCCAGGGCCGCCTTGATATCGGCGCGGTGCCAGTCGCCCCCTTCTAGGGGCTTTTTTTGGGGTGTCTGTTCGCTCATGGGGAGTAGATATACATCACATATGATCCACTGTAAACATCTAAAATGATCGTCAACGTTCGATTTTTTTGTTTATGAATCGCATGAAGATATTCTTTGATAAAAAACAAAGCGTTAAGAGTGGAAGAGACAGCGCCCACAAAGAGAGGGCAGAGCTTCCACGCTCTGATGTCGAACTTGGACATAGGATCACAGAGGCGTGCAAGCTGATAGGAACCCAAAAGCAAGCAGCGGAAATGGTTGGCATATCTCTACCTCAACTAGGACGGTATCTACGAGGAAGCAGTCACCCGCCTATGGGTGTCGTGGTAAGGCTAGCTCATGCATCAAATCTGAATCTCGAATGGCTCGCGACCGGTGAAGGGCCGATGCGGAAGGAAGAAGAGGGGCAATGGAAAGGCGAAGGGGCAATCCCAGGATACCCGGAGATCACCCCGCTGGTGGTGCTGCGCGTTCTATCCGGCATCGAGGCCTACTATAGAGAGCATGATCTGCTGGTCGACCCTGGAAAGCTGCACAAACTCCTCCTGGTCGTGTGCAAACGGCTCGTGGAAAGGAAAAGGGGCGGGCGCTCGGGAGATGTGACTGAAAACATGGAAGAATCAGACGAGTTTATGGAGACAGTGGCACTTTTGCGCGACTTATGACTTGGCTTCAGGATCAGGGCTCTTGCAGAGATTCTCCACGTCCAAGTTATTTTTTCGGCATATTTCTTGCTTTATATAGTTTTTTAACTCATAAACAGTATGTTGCATAAGTTGGACGTGAAAAAATCGGCTATCGATTTGCGTCCAAGTTCGGGCGGCGAACTTGGACGAGACTTTGGTTATAAACATCATCGCCCATTTCAAAATTCTTCCTCTCTTTTGGGGCGCGCCTTGCAAGGGTTGCTTACCGGTCAATGGTGGCCGGAGAGAAACCTTTGCTAGGTGACGCTATGAATGGAAAAAATGATGAAATTGTTGGCCTTCTGCATGCCGCATCCCGGCGCCAAGCTACCCCTCCTGACGGTGGAGCAGATGCAGGCTCGTCAACTTTCACGCCCCCAGCGTCCATCGCCGCTTTCAACGAGCCACGCACGCGGGCGGCCATCCTTGTCGCGCTCGTCCTCTGCGGTGGCCTGGCGTGGGGCGCGTGGACCTGGGTGGGGGCGCAGCCGATCACGCCGGCGCAGCGGCAGGAGTTGTCGGCCCTCGTGGGTGAGCGCGCGCGCCTGCACGGCATGACGCGCCAGGCGGTGTGGGAAGAGGTAAAAACCCCGCTCGGCGTGCGACGTATCGACGATATCCGTAGGGCGGACTACGACCAGGCGCGGGCCTGGCTGACAGCACGGGCCCGGTGACAATCAGCCACCCCGCCAGAGCGGCGGGGTGAATGGTTGAGGAAAGCGCTGCCAGACAATCAACAGTCCCCGCCGCAGTTGTCAATACTCTTTTGGCGGCTTGTGCGTAAAGAGGATCCCCCTCTATTGATTCTAATCTTTGCCATATCGATGTAGATTGACCTCATCTCAAGTTTGATAGATCTCAGCCTGTTATATTTTCTTTCTAAATCATTCCTTGAAAGTGATTGATTGAGCAGCTCTCGGGGGAAGCTGGTTCCGTGGCGCTCTACCCAATGACGTTCTTCTATCTCAGGACTAACCCCTGCCTTCGTTAAATCTAAAGATAGGGTATCATGCTCCCTCTTAAGTCTGTCGTACTTACTCTTCATTTCCTCATATTTCTCATTCTCTTTATCTAGCTCTCTCTGCCTATTCATTTCTTTTTTATACTCAACCATATCTGAGGTCACATCTTTCGTAGCCTCCCTCCCGACAAGGGTCTCCGTTCGCTCGCACCTTTGGTTGCGCCACGTGACAGCGCCTGTGTCGTTGTTTTTACACTGGGTTATCTCGCCCGGCGTCGCAGTGATGGCAGGTGCGAGTAGAGCGATAAAGGCTACAAAAACAAAGCTGACACGCATAATATACCTCCTCTGCTGGTAAAAATCTGTTCCTCATGTTCAATATAGATAGTATTCACGCTTCAATATGGAGGCAACGTCAGATTTACCTCCATCCAACGAAAGAGATGCTTGTAGGCGACAAGCTTGACTGGCCGTGCGGGCCCGGTAACCATTAACCATCCCGCCGCTCTGGCTGGCTAGTTGGTTGAGGTTAGGGTTTTTCTTTTTATGTTTTGATGGTTAGAAGTTGGTGACAGCCGGCGCGGAGTGTGCGACAAATGGCTGTGTGCGAGAGAGAGAAAGAGAGTTCTGTTGTTTGCGCTCCTCTCCTCCCCTCCCCTCTATCCTGGTGCCAACTCAAACGCCGCAAACGGGCCTTTCTCCCTAAAACATGTCCGGCGAATGAGTTGGCACTAATCACCCGCGAAGTCCCCGTATATCTCGGAAAATCCCGCATTTTTTGTTTTTTTTGTTTGTTTTCTGTCGGTGCCAAGTCAAGCGGCTCCCCACACGATCCAAAAACGCAACCCCCCGATGCGCACCATGTCGCCCCCTTGCTGGCGATAAGGATCGGGATTAAACAAGTTGTCGGCGACATCCTCAAGGATTGCCTTGATTTGCACACCGGTCAGTTGCCGTCGATAAACGTGCGGATAGGTGATGGCCGTCTGATTGTAGATCGCTTCCATGGTGATCTCCTGGCCTGGGAGCAGGGTCGTCCCCCAACGAAAGCCGGGTGAAAAGGCAATCTGTGCTTCAAGGCGCGTCATGAGCGCCTGACAGATAACATCGTCAAAGGTGCCATTGAAGTTGCCACGCCGATAGAGCAGGGTATCGCTCCGGCCGATGACCGGCGTCAGGGCCGGCAAGTGCGGCGCACGCAGCTCGGTGATCAGGGTGGCCATCTCCGGGTCTGGCGGCAAACGTCGGGAGATAACCGGCAGCAAGCGATAGGACCAATCGGCAATCCCCTGGTTTCCCAGCTCAAGATCAAGACGCGACAGAAACTTGCTGTTGCTGCCGGAGTTGATCACCAACGTCTTTCCAGAACTGTTGTGGACGATCAGCGGCTTCGGGACGACATCATGGCTGTGTCCCCCCAGGATCACGTCGATCCCCGGCACACGGGCGGCAAGTTGCAGGTCGATATCCATGCCATTGTGCGAGAGCAGCACCACGACACGTGCCCCTTTGGCGCGTGCCTTGGCAACCTGCTCCTGCACACCCTTCTCCTGGATGCCCATGCTCCAGTCGGGTATCAGATGGCGCGGATTGGCGATCGGTGTATAGGGGTAGGCCTGACCCATCACCGCCACCAGGGTCCCGCCGCGCTCAAACAGTCGAAAAGGTTCAAAAACAGGCTCTTGCCATTCATTGTTCAGGACGTTGTGCGCCAAAAAGGCAAAGGGCAACGTCGCCACCTGTGCGCGGACAACCTCGGCGCCATAGGTGAACTCCCAGTGCGGGACCATCGCCTCCACCCCGAGCTGCTGACAGACCCGAATCATGTCACCGCCCTGGGTCATCATGCTGCCATAGCTTCCCTGCCAAGTGTCGCCACCGTCCAGCAGCAGGACATTCCCCGCCCCCCGTTCCGTACGAATGTGTTTGACCAGGGTGGCAAGATGGGCAAAGCCTCCTACCGGCCCGAGCTCGAGTGCGAGTTTACCAAAATTTTGTGCCGTGCAGAGGTAGGCCTCCGGGGTGCCCGGAGCGATGCCGGCCCAGGCGAGCAGGGCGGCGTTGGTCAGGTGTGGCGGGCGATCGCGTGCCGCCCCCACTCCCAGGTTAACCTCCGGCTCGCGATAGTAGATCGGCAACAACTGGGCATGGCTGTCGGTCAGGTGCAGCAGGGTCAGGCGTCCCTTGGCCGGAAAGAGGTCAGCATCCTGGCCGGCGAGCGCGATCCGCCCGTCACCGGCCGTTACCGCTGACGCCATCGCCAGGGCAATCTCCAGCACCTCACGTCGGGTCAGGGAACTCATGGCCGAAAACCGGGAACATTCACCGGCAGACCGTTGGACAAGGTCGCCAGATACAACTCCAGGTTGACGTAGAGATCATCGCCGTAGGGGAGGGGTTCGACGCGGACGTTCTGATTGCAGGTTCGCAGTCGATGTTGCAGGGAGGCCAACTTTCCCCACTTCAGGCGAAACGCCGGCCAATGTTCCGCCGACCCCGACCCGATGGTGGCACCGGCGAGAGAGGCCGCCTTGCCACGTTCGCCCTTGGCATCGGCAGCCAGGACAGCACGCACCAGCGCCTCCTTCTCCCCCAATCCACGGTTGCTTGGCGTGCTCATGGTTTCCGCGCGCAAGTTGGAGCCGGCGACCGACTCATGGCAATGGCGACAGGCGACGTCAAACTGCCCCACCCGCTCGCGATAGGCACGTTCACCGGCGGCAACAAACGGGGCCAGCGGACCATCCGCCTGTACATGCAGGGGCAGGCCATTGGCGAGCGCCTTGACGTAGACGGTCAGCAGGAGCAGATCATCTCCCTCCCAGGCCAGGGGTTTTTGCCCCATGCGCTGTTCGAGGCAGGCGTTGATCTGCTGTTCGATAATCTTGGGTTTACCCAATTTCGGGTCGAACTTCGGGTAGCCCGCCGCAACCCCCTTGAGCTTTTCGCCGCTTTCGCCGTGACACTCGGCGCAGGTGTGACCGCCCCGTTCCTGTCGAAAGCGTGCAAGCCCCTGCTCGATCATCCCTTCCGTCGGCGGAAAGTCGGCCATCGCGCGAAACTCGGGCGAGTATTTGAAGAGCCCCTGGTCCAGCCTGGCCTCGTAGGCAGGCGGCTGGAATGCCGACAACGTTCCCGACCATACCATCATGCCAAGCAAAAGAAACAGGGCGACACCCTTGTGCACGTACTTCCCTTTCATTCCAATCCGATGCGCGCCCATGGGTCTCCTCACGGCTTCGGGGTCAGGTTGGCGGTTTCGGAGTAGACCCCCCCCTGATTGTCCTTCCAGGTGATTTTGACCACGCCGGGACCATCCGCCCTGAGAAAAAAGGCCATGTAAGGGTCTTGGGCGATCGCTGGCCCCCAGGTGGCGGTGAGAATCGGCCGGTCTTTGAAGGTGACTTCGACTTCGGTGATGAAGTGTGCCGGAATGATGGCGCCGCTCTTCTTGTCCTTGCGCAGGCCGGTCTCCATGGGATGGCGAATCAATGCCTTGATCTCGACCAACTCCCCTTGTCGGATGGTCTCCGGAATGCGGATTCTCGCCTTGCCGATACCTTCCATCACCCCTCCTCGCAAACGAACTATGTCAACCCATCCGGCATTGTCTTATCCCAATTCCATATCAAGCGGCAACTTCGTTGGCTGGCTCGTTCGCTCCTCGCCGTACCAAACACGTACTGTCTTGTCGCTCATGCGTTGTAAGCCTCGTTGCCATCTTGATTCGGAATTGGAATGACGTGGTCAGCCGCCACAGCCGCCGATGGTCACCTTGACCTCTTTGCTTCCTTCCAGCAGCTCACCGCGATTGGTTCGGGCTATCGCGTAGACCATCGATGTCTCCCCCATTTTGATGCGCAGGGAAACTTCCGCCTTGCCAGCACCGGGGGTCAACCGATACTGGGCGGCGAGCGGCGTTGGATTTTTAGCCACGAAGACGGCGACCGACTCGACAAAGTGCTCGGGCAGCATCGGGTGATCAACCGTCACTCGAATGGGCACCATCGCGCCGTTTTCGGCGATCTCGGGCGCGTCCAGGGTGACGCGTCGATTGGTGATCTCCCCCGTTCCCATCACCTTGCGAATCTCTTCCTGGATCTCCGCGGCCGTGGCCGTCGGTGGTCGCACGGCAGCCAGCAGGGCCGCGAGGGTGCATGCCCCAGTGGCGGCAAAGAGCTGTCGTCTGGATACCGGGTGATTGTTCTGGTCAAACATGACTCCCCCCAATAATCTCCGTCACAACCAAAACCGACTATTCCGACGACAATTTGCCGTTGTCGCTAACGAAGTAGTTCCAATTCCATATCAGGCGGCAACTTCGTTGGCTGCCTTTTTCGCTCCTCACCGCACCAAAACGTATCCGTCTCGTCGCTCACGCGTTGCAAGCCTCGTTGCCATCTTGATCTGGAATTGGAATAAGGCCAATGTCTGCAAAACAATCAAGGCTTTTTCAGCGTCGCGAGGTAGGCCAGGAGATCCTCGACCTCCTGGCCAGTCAAAACCGGCTTGCCGTCAAACTCCCTGGCTACGCGCCTCTTGCCTTCGGTCTTGTGGAAGGTGAACATGATGGTGTCCGGATTGTAGACCTTGGGGTCGACAATTTTCTGCCGCAACCAGGCCTCCGATCGCCCACCGAAGTTGATCACCTCAACCAGGTTCGGGCCGGCGTTGCCGGGGAAGGGGGCATCGGGTACAAAATGGCAGGCGACGCAGTTGCCCTTGTCGGTGTCGAGCATCAGTGCCCGGCCACGCTCAGGGTTGCCGGGTTGGCTGCCCAGGGGGGTGGAGATCCCGTCTTCAGGCGCTGTGGAAACCACGGAGGCCACACCTCCTCCGGCCGAGACCATGCCAACGGCCAAGCCAATCAACAGGGTCATTGTCCAACGCCCGCGCATCATTCCCCCCCCCCCCCCACGACCCTGTTGTTTTCCCGGCTCCATTTTATTTTCCGGTCTGGATCTTTTCCGAACCTCACTCCGCCCGCCCTGCCACGACCTTGCACCTCTGCTTGACGGAAAGCACCCTATCCCTGCCCCCCGAAAGGCGGCAGGAGACAACGCAAGGAAACCCGCCCGATTTGGCAGACTATCAGGGTGGCTGACCTTTCTCCAGGAGTTTTTGGCGCAGATAATCTTGAAGATTGCCCGTGCGATACAGGCCACCCGCCACAAATTCGAGCGTGGCCAGAAAGTGCGGGGGTCGCCACACCCCGGCCAGACGAAACAGCTCCTCTCCCCGCGATGAATAGAAGATGACGAGCGGCGTCAGGTGGACCTTCTCCTGCCGGGCGAAGGCCTTTTCTCGGGTGGTTTTTCCCTGGAAGTCGACCACCTCGCGCGCGCCGAAAATGTCGAAGGCGATGGCATAAAAATGTGCTTGAAGGTAGGACCTTACCCTGGGATCACTCAGGGTGTCGCGATGCCAATCGTCGCAGTAGGGACACCCTTCCTGCTCGTAGAAGATGGCGACAATTTTCCCCTCTTTTCCCGCACTCTGCGCATCCTCCTGGAGGTTGAGGAAGGAATTTTGAAAAAATGGCTCACTGGGCAAGGCGTAAGCCGACGCCACGAACCAAAACCCGACCATCCATCCCCACCGCGTCCAATTGCGCACGACCTCTCCCTCCGGATTGTTGTCACTGCTTTCGCTTCCTTGAGAGGTTGTTTGAAAGCGTCGAATCGTACCGTCGAAGGCGGGGAAGAGCGGCGTGACGGATACACAGTGTGGTGTTTTCAAACAGCCTCTGCCACAATTCAAGCGTTGTTTGTGGCCGGGTGACAGACGCCGAAACCAGGGCGGATTTGGATGTGCGTCTCCCCCTCGTCAACACCATATCCTCGGAGACGATCATGCTGTCAATCGGCGATCGCATGCCTGCCCTGACCCTGCCCGACCAAGCCGGCAACGAACGGGCATTGATGGAGCTTCTGGGAAAACGGGGTGGTGTTTTCTACTTCTATCCCAGGGACAACACCCCCGGCTGCACCCTGGAGACACGCGATTTTCAGGTGTCGTTGGCGGCATTTGGCGCACGGGGGTACACGGTGGTTGGCATTTCCAGGGATTCGGTCACGTCGCACGCCAATTTTCACGCCAAACTCAAGCTTGGGTTTACCCTGTTGAGCGACGAGAGCGGCCAGGTTTGCCAGGCGTTCGGGGTGTGGCAGGAAAAAAAGAACTACGGCAAAACCTATATGGGCATTGTGCGATCGACCTTCATTGTCGATGCGGAGGGTGTGGTCAGAAGGGTCTACGCCAAGGTCAAGGCCAAGGGACACGCCGACCAGGTGCTTGCGGATTTGAAACAGGCCGCCGAATAGGCCTGGTCAACCACGGTGCCGCCCTTGGCCACAAGATTGTTAGCGCTGATGGTCACAAAATTCTTGGATCAGGTTCGTCCTGCTCCTTCCAGCGCTCGTAGATCTTCATGATTTCGTGAAGATTTTGCACGAAGTAATCAATCAGGGCCGGATCGAAGTGCCGTCCCCGCTCTCCCTGCATCCAGTCCAGGGTGCGTTCAAGGGACCACGGGGCCTTGTAGGGCCGCGTCGAGGTAAGGGCATCGAAAACATCCGCGACGGCGGTGATGCGACCGACGATCGGAATGTCGTTGCCGGCCAAGCCGCGCGGGTAGCCGGTACCATCCCACTTTTCGTGGTGGGTCAGGGCCACCTGGCGCGCGGTTTCGAGCAGGATCGAGTTGTGACGACCGATGATGCCGGCGCCAATGCCCGGATGACGACGCATCACCAGCATCTCCTCATGATCGAGCGCGGACGGCTTGAGCAGAATACCGTCCGGGATGCCGATCTTGCCGATGTCATGCATCGGTGCCGCCAGAAACAGAACCTCGGTCTCCTCGGCGGAGAGACCCGCCCGCGGTGCGAGAATTCGGCAGTAGTGGCTCATGCGGATCACGTGCAAGCCGGTCTCGTTATCCTTGAACTCGGCGGCACGTCCGAGACGTCGGATGATCTCCAGCTGGGTTGAGTTGAGCTCCTCGGTTCGGCGTTGCAGGGCGGCGGTGCGCTCGCGCACGCGCTCTTCAAGGATGCGATTCTGGTCCGCCAGCTCTTCGCGCGCACGCCGGAGCTGAACATGCGTGCGCACCCGCGCCTGCACCACCGGCGGCGAGAAAGGCTTGCTGATGAAATCGACCGCGCCCAGGGCAAAACCCTGGGTTTGATCCTCGACCTCATTGCGCGCGGTGATGAAAATGATCGGAATGTCGCGGGTGCGCGCGTCGGCTTTCAGGCGACGGCACACCTCATAGCCGTCCATCACCGGCATCATGACGTCAAGCAGGACGAGATCGGGGTTGCTGGCGGCAATATCGTCCATGGCGGCCACCCCGTCGAGGGCAACGCCAACGTCGTACTCTTCGCCCAGGGTCTCCACGAGCAGGTCAATGTTGGTTTCCGTATCATCGACCACGAAGACCCGTGCCCTATCTCTCACAACCATGCTCAGTTTCTCCATGGGTCATCGTCTCCAGATCCGCCACCAGATGCTCCAATTCCGCCTGCGCTTCCCGGAAACGATAGCGCAGGATGCGTTCCTCCAGGGTGTCCAGGCGCCCCCACAGGGCCGAGGGCCAGGGCACGGCTTTGACTTGCTCCAGGGCCGCGCGACATGCCTTCGGTTGTCGCGAGGGCAGCACTGTGGCCAGACCGTGCAACGCGGCCAGCAGCAACGCCCGATCCTTTGGCCCCGGTTCATCGTGGTGGGGGGCCTCGCCCGTTTTGTGGGGTTCGCCAGGGCGGGCATTGCCGTCTGCCCTGACCAGACCGGCCAATCCGGAAAGGACGCGCGACAGCTCCTGCTCGAGGGTGGAGAGGGCGATCGGGGCAATCTCCTCCTCTCGGGCCATGGCCTTTTCCACCGCGGCGGCCGTTTTCTGCAGGGTGGTGGCGCCGATGGTTCCCGCCAGCCCTTTCAGGGTGTGTACTTCCCGTTTCGCGCTTTCCTGATCTTTGTCGGCAAGAAAAGCGCGCAAGCGGGACATGGCCTCCCCATGATTGTCGGCAAAGCTCTCCAACACGCTGCGATAGAGCTTCACGTGACCATCGACCCGGGCCAGACCCAACCGGGTATCGATTCCCGGCAAATCCTTCCACGCCGCATCCGGCTCTTCCTGCGACACGACGATGGGTCGTGTCGAGGGTTGTGCAACGCCGCCGCCCAGCCAATGCGCAAGCAGGGCAAACAATCCCGAGGGGTCGATTGGTTTGCCCAGATGGTCATTCATGCCGGCGGCTAGGCAGCGTTCGCGATCACCGACCATGGCACCGGCGGTCATGGCGATAATTGGGATCTCTTGCATGTCGGGAAGCCGACGAATGTGGCGCGTTGCCTCGTAGCCATCCATCTCCGGCATTTGAACATCCATGAGGATGGCGTCGAAGGTTCGGTCGCGTGCCAGCTCGACGGCCTCGCGACCATTGCGCGCCACCGCGCCGACGATTCCCGCCAATTCGAGAAGGCCAAGCGCCACCTGCCGGTTGGTATCGTGGTCCTCGACCAGCAGGATGCGTTTGCCGCGCAAGATGCCCATGATCCCCTCGGAGAGGGGTGGGCGACCAGGTTCGTCCCGACCCTCATGCCGGCGCACCTTGAAACCCAGTGCCCCCATCACCCCGTCGAGCAGACGCGAGGGATTGACCGGTTTGCCGAGAAACCAGCGGATGCCCAGCGGCCCACACTGTGCCCAGACGCGTTCGCGGTCGCGGCTGTGATGCAGCAGCAAAATTTCCGGCCGGACTGGAACCATGGCCTCCAGCAGGCGCCGTGCCGTCTCCGGCCCATCCCATTGTGGCATGTCCGAGTCGATGATCAACAGGCGGCAGGAGAGCTCCGATTCCGACAGCAAAGCCAGGGCATCGGCGCCGGAGGCGACTTGAAGCACGCGGCAACCGGCCTGGGTCAAAATATCCGCATGAATTTTGCGCGCGGTGGCGTTATCGTCGACGATGAGCACGGTTACATCCTGCAAATCCGGTCCCGGCACGGTTGTCGAGCGTCCCGTCCCAACCTGGAATTCCAACTGAACCGTAAACCAAAAGGTGCTTCCCGCTCCCGGGGTGCTTTCGAGACCAATCTCCCCGCCCATGAGGTTGACCAGGCGCTTGCTGATGGCCAACCCCAGTCCGGTGCCACCGTAACGCCGGGTCATCGAGGCATCGACCTGAGAGAAGGATTGAAACAGCTTCGCGCGTTGTTCGGCGGTCAGGCCGATGCCAGTGTCGCGCACGGCAAAGTGAAGCTGCACGTTCTGCTCGTCAACTCCCACCACCTTGATGGTCAGCGCAACCTCGCCGTTGCTGGTGAATTTGATGGCATTGTTCATCAGGTTTAACAGCACCTGATTGAGGCGCAGCGGGTCCCCAAGCAGCACACGCGGTATCCGTGGATCGGCCTGGAACAACACCTCCAATCCCTTGTTGTGCGCCTCAAGGGTCACCAGGCTGGCCAGGGTCTCCAGGAGGTCTTCCAATCGAAACGTCACCTGTTCAAGGTCGAGATGACCGGCCTCGATCTTGGAAAAGTCGAGGATGTCGTTGATGATCCGCAGCAAGGATTGCCCGGCGGTGTGGATGGAGTGCAGCAGCTCGCGCTGGCGTGGTTCCAGATTGCCTTGCAACACGAGGTGGCTCATGCCGATGATTGCGTTCATCGGGGTGCGGATCTCGTGGCTCATGTTGGCCAGAAATTCACTCTTCGAACGGTTGGCGCTTTCGGCCTCCTCCATGCTCTTGCGCAGCGCTTCCTGGATGTGCCTTTGTTCGGTGATGTCGCGAAACACCCCCACCGAACCGCTGATCCATCCCTCTTCCCAGATCGGTACCGCAACCATGGAGACCGGGAACCGCACGCCGTCGCGTCGGGTGAAAGTGTCCTCGTCCGAGCGGAAGATCAGGCCGGCGGCCATGGCATGCTTGGCCGGACAATCCGCCTCGACGACCGGGTTGCCGTTGGCATCCTGGAAATGCACCGCGTCGTGGAAGGTGGTCCCCTTCATGTCGGCCAGGGTCCAACCCAGAATCCGCTCGGCCTCGGGATTCAAAAAGGTGCAGTAGCCCCAGCGGTCCAGGGCAAAAACGCCATCGCCCATGGAGTCGGTGATCCCCTGCAGAAAACGCCGGCTTTCGGCGACCCGCTCCTCCATCTTCTTCTGGTGGGTGATGTCGGTGCGAATGCCGATGTATTGGATCGGCCTGCCGCGGTCGTCGAGAAAGGGAACGACGGTTGCCGCCACCCAGTAGAGCGATCCATCCTTGGCCCGATTGCACACCGACCCATGCCAGACCTCACCCCGACTGATGGTGCGCCACATCTCCCGAAAAAAGACCTTGTCGTGATGGTGGGAGTTGATGATCCGATGGTCGCGGCCGATCAGCTCCTCCAGGGTGTAGCCGCTGATCTGGCAGAAGCGATCGTTGGCGTAGGTGATGCGCCCACGCACGTCGGTGGTGCTGACAATGGCGTGCTGATCGAGGGCGAACTTCTGACGTTCGAGTTCACGCTGGATTGCCCCCTTTTCGCGCACCAGTTCCGCCATCAGCAGCGAGAGCTTCTCCAGACTGGCCTCGTCCGAGCCGATCTCCGGATGCCCGGCGGAGAGCAGCAGCTCGTTGGCGGTGTGCTTCAGGGAGTCGATGATGCGGGCATTTTTTTCGCTGTCCTCGCGGAGTCTGGCATTGGCGCGCTGCAATTCGGCCGAACTGCGCTGCAACCGATCCTGGCGGTGAAGGGTGTCACGTTCAAAGCGCTCGTAGGTGCGGGCAACGCGGTCAAGCAACCAGAAAAAACCCGAGCGAAATGCGGCACCCTTGTCGCTGTCGCCGCCCGTTGTGGCTTGGAAGTCGGCGACAAGTTGCGTGAGGGCCTCAGGGGTATCGACGCCGAACGCGCGCCGAAGCTGCCGGTTGAGCAGCTGACGCGACACCGCCACCCTTGTGCCAGCCGATTCGGATTGCCCTTCTTCGGTCGCATCCGCCGACGCATCCGCCGTTGTCGTGCTGGCTGATCCGGATTGGTCGGCGAGTCCCTCTCCAGCTGCATCCGCCGACGCATCCGCCGCCGTCGCGTCGGCCGATTCGGGTCGGTCGGAAGGCCCCGCTCCGGCTGCAACCGCCGGCGGATTCGCTTCCATGTTGTCGTCGCTGTTCATTTGCGCACGCCCACGCCGATGGTTCTCACCCTGAATTGGAAGTTGCGCAGGGTACCTCCCCATTGGAAGAAGCTCAAACCCCCAAGGATGAGCGCGGTTCCTGGCAAAATGCCACCACGCAGGCTTTCGTGGTTGAGGGCAAAGCCGATCCACAGGGCAATCAGGGGGGCGGTCAGGGTCACCAGGACCGCATTCGCGGCACTGACCCGACTGAGCAGGTAGTAAAAGCAGACAAACCCGATGCCGTTGGCGATCAGACCAAGGTGGAGGATGGCCCCGGCGGCACGTGGCGGAATCGTTGCCGGCCAGGGGGTGGCGGCGATCCAGAGGGCAACAGCGTACAGCGGCAGGGCCACCCAAAGCGAGCCGGCGGTGATCCACAACGGGGAGACCCCTTCGCCCCAACGTTTGATGCCGACATTACCCACCGAATAGATGGTGACCGCGAGCACCAGGGCAGCGATGCCGATCATGGTGTCTCTGCCGAGGACACCGCCCTGGCCGAACATGACGAGCAGACCTGCCAGACCGAACAGGGAGCCGATACGTTTTTCCAGGGTAAAGGGCTCCCGCAACCACAAAGCCGCCGCGATGCCGGTCAGAACGGGCCCCAAACCAAAAAGGACGGAGATCCAACCCGAGGGGATGAAGCGCGCCCCCCAATAGACACAGAGCATCGAGGCAAACAGGTTGAAACCCGCGATCAACGAGACAATCAAAAGCTGCTGTCGCGGAGCCGGACGCCTTTGTAACCAGGGAATAAAAAAGAGGAACAATACCGCCCCGACGGCGATGCGTGCCGTTACCGCAAACAGATACCCGACCCCGTCCTGACTCCACTGCACAGCCAGCGGGGTACTTCCCCAAACAAGTGTCACCACCAAAAAAGCCAACCAGACCGGCATCGATCCTTCCTCGATCGTTCAACGTGGGTCCCCCACCTTCCCGCCGTTTTCTGCCCCGCATGTTTTGGCCTCAACATAGGCCGACGCCGGATGTTTGTCGAGGAGTCGACTGTGGGAAACCGGGCTGGATTTTTCCACCTTTTATTTGGGTGAATGCGATGGTTTGAGCGATGATCGACCTTCATTCAGCCTGTCCGCCGAAAAGCCTGTCGGTCATGGCTGGATCAAGCACAACCCGACCCGGTATTTCGACGGGATCAAGACCCCCGGTGATGTTGGAGCTCTCGGGACAACCAACAAAAATCACCCCAACCTTTTTTCCATCCAAACGGAACCAAACACCATCCATGCTCTTTGCAGCCGGGGTCGACTCGTGTTATCCCTGCGTTGTGCCGAGGTTTTCATTCCTTCCAACCGATGTATACCCCTGGAGGCCAGGGATCCCAGGCAACCCTTTGATCCCGGTCATCCGCCATGCCCGATCCCGCCTTCGTTCACCTGCACGTTCACACCGCCTTCTCGCTGCTGACCTCCTCCCTGCGCGTGGAGGCCCTGGTTGGTCGGGTTCGTGATCAAGGGATGCCGGCGGTTGCCTTGACCGACCAGGGCAATCTGTTTGCAGCCATCCCTTTCTACTCGCAATGCCTGAAGGCGGGTATCAAGCCCCTGTTGGGGGCGCAAGTTTACGTGGTCGCCGATCGTCTTGATCAATCGGAACGCCCCGATCGCGAAATTCGGGATCAACTCATCCTGCTCAGCCGCACCCCCGAGGGGTGGCGCAACCTGCTGCGCATCGTCTCGATCGGACACATCGAAGGCTCTCACGGCAAGCCGCGCATCGATGCAGCCGTACTCAAACGCCATGGCCAGGGGTTGATCGCCCTTTCGGGAGCGGCCAGGGGGGCCATCGGGCGCCTTTTGCGCGACGGTCGCATCGACGAGGCGCGCGCGGCCGCCCTGACACTGACAGAGCTGTTCGATGATGGTGTCGGCGTGCCAAATTTCTACCTCGAACTGCAACGCCACGGCCTGCCCGGCGAGGAGGAGATCAACCGCCAGACCATCAACCTTGCCCTGGAACTCAACCTCCCCCTGGTGGCCACGGTCGATGTTCACTTTCTCGACCCGGCCGATCAGCCGGCACAGGATGCCCTGCTCTGCGTCGGTCTCGGTCACACCCTGGGCGAGGAGCAGCGTCCCCGTTTCAATGCCCAGCATCACCTGGTGCCCCCAGCGGAGATGATCCGACGCTTCGCCGATGTGCCGGAGGCGATCGCCAATACCGTGCAGATCGCCCGGAGATGCAACGTCCGGCTCACCCTCGGCAAGGCGATGCTGCCCGATTTTCCGGTGCCCGTGGGTAATGACCTTGCAAGCTGGCTGCGCGCCGAAGCCGATAGCGGCCTCGAAAAGCGCCTGCAAAATGACCTCCTGCCCACCCTGCCGCCCGAACAGCATCAGCAACACATCGCCCAGTACCGAAACCGCCTGGAGTACGAGATCGACGTGATCGTCCAGATGGGGTTTCCGGGGTATTTTCTCATCGTTTCCGACTTCATCCGTTGGGCGAAGGGGGAGGGTATTCCGGTCGGTCCGGGGCGAGGTTCGGGGGCGGGGTCGGTCGTCGCCTGGGCGCTCGATATCACCGATCTCGATCCCATACGCTACCAGCTCCTGTTCGAGCGCTTCCTCAATCCAGAGCGGGTTTCCATGCCCGACTTTGACGTCGACTTCTGCATGGACCTGCGTGAAAAGGTGATTCACTACGTTCAGGGGCGTTACGGCGATGATCGGGTGGCGCAGATCATCACCTTCGGCACCTTGCAGGCGCGGGCGGTGATTCGCGATGTCGGCCGGGTATTGGAGTTTCCCTATGGCCGCGTCGATCGCATCGCCAAGATGATTCCCAACGTCCTTGGCATCACCCTGGAGGCGGCCCTCAGTCAGGAGGAGCGCCTGCGCAAGCTACAGGAGGACGAGCCGGAGGTGCGCGAGTTGATGAACCTCTGCCTGGCTCTGGAGGGGTTGCCGCGTTCCGCCGGCACTCATGCCGCCGGGGTTGTTATCTCTAACGGACCCCTGACCGATACCGTCCCGCTCTACCGCGATCCGCGCGCCCCCATGCCGCTGACGCAGTTCAACATGGGCGACGTGGAAAAGGCCGGTTTGGTCAAGTTCGACTTTCTCGGCTTGAAGACCCTGACCGTGATCCAGGCCACGCTGCGAATCGTCAATGCCGAGCGTGCCACGCGCCAGAAACCCCCGATCGATATCAACCACATCGACCTTACCGATTCCAAGGTATACAAGCTGTTGCAGGAGGGTCGGACACGCGGCATCTTCCAGTTGGAATCCTCGGGGATGCGTGAGATCCTGAAGAAGCTCGCCCCCGATACCCTGGAGGATGTCATCGCCCTGGTTGCCCTCTATCGACCCGGGCCGCTCGGGTCGGGGATGGTCGATGACTTCATCGACCGCAAACATGGCCGGGTGGCGGTGAGTTACCCCTTGCCACAGCTCGAACCAATCCTGAAGGAAACCTACGGCGTCATCCTCTACCAGGAGCAGGTGATGAAGATTGCCCAGGTGCTCGCTGGCTACACCCTGGGTGGCGCGGATCTGCTCCGGCGGGCCATGGGGAAGAAAAAACCCGAGGAGATGGCTTCGCAACGGGCGACCTTCATGGAAGGGGCGCGACGCCACGACATTCCGGACAAAAAAGCGGAGTTTATTTTTGATTTGATGGAGAAGTTTGCCGGTTACGGCTTCAACAAGTCGCATTCGGCGGCCTATGCCCTCATTTCCTATCAAACTGCCTGGCTGAAGACCCACCACCCGGTGGCCTTTCTCGCCGCCACCATGACCTGCGAAATGCAGAGCACCGACAAGCTGATGCACTTTGCGCGCGAGTGTCGGGACATGCGCATCGCGGTCCATCCGCCGGACATCAACCGCTCCCGCGATACCTTCCTGGTGGAGGGATCCGGCATTCGCTATGCCCTGACTGCCATCAAGGGGGTCGGTGAGGGGGGGGTGTCGGCGATGCTTGC
>PEAJ01000043.1 GCA_002753495.1 Magnetococcales bacterium HA3dbin3
GGATTGGGGCGGTTAGGGGGCAGAATCAAACGGGGGGAGGGCCCCGAATCGACGTGGGCATTGCAGGCTGTTGATTCGTTGACGCCTTCCCCGTGGACCGTGTCCTGCGTCGGATATGACGTGGCCGGTTCGGCCTTTTAACTTCTCTGGGGGATTTTTTCTATGAAGACCAGGTTGTTCGTCTCCTCTCTCTTTGCCCTGTGCGCCCTCTCGTCGCCTCTCATGGTCCAGGCAGCCGATCCAGCCGCTGCCCCGGCTGCCGCTGCCCCGGCTGCCGCTGCCCCGGCTGCCGCTGCCCCGGCCGCTCCGGCTCCGGCCAGCGCCGCGCCTTCCAATTCAGGCAATGAGCTCAGGAAGGACAACGCCAAGGTTCGTCACGACCAGCAGAAGATCGACAGGGACAAGCACCGGATTGCCCAGGATGAGCGCGAACTCAACCGCGAGCGGCACGAGCGCAATATGGATCGGCGCAAAGAAGAGGAGGCGGTCAAGCGCGGCGATATGAAAGAGGCGCAGAAGTACGAGAAGCGCCGCGAGCACGAGAACGCCGAGATCAGGAAGGAAAAACACAAGCTCGCCCACGACAAGGCTGAGTTGGAGAGGGACCGCAAGAAAAAGGCCCACGACGTCCACAAGCGTCATGAGGACCGCGAAAAGCATCACAAAGAGAAAGAGAAGCGCGACTGACCGACAAACCGGTCAGGGGTCAGGCCGAGACGCCCGGCGGGGGACGATGTTTCCCACCGGGCGTTTCTTTTCTGTGGCAGGAAGGGGCAGCGACGCGGGCCTCCTCATTCGGCACGAGAACGAGGCAGCGAGGAGGCGGCGGCGAGACGGATACGTTTTGTGTGCGGCGAGGAGACGACGACGAAGCCAACGAAGTCATCGCTGTGCATGCAAATCAGAATCAACGGCGGGTACCCCGCCGTCGCCCGGGTTTTCCTACTGCAGGGTCTGTGACGAGCCCCAGTTCAGGAAAAGCCCGCCCGGGAACAAGCCGCCATCGAGCCAATTCATCTCCGCCTGTGTTGGCGACATGAGCATGGCGCCGATCGACTCGGTGCAGATGCTGCGAATGACCTGGTGAATCGTCGTCTCCCGAAAGATGCGCTGCACCGGCTTGAACATCTTTCGCGAATGGTGGGCAAGCTTGTGGGCAAAATGCAGATCAACGGCGGTTGCATCCATGCGCGTCAGGCCGCCACTGGCCGAGATCTTCCCCGAATGCAGGCAGGAGTACCCGCGGCTGCGACCACTGTGAACGATAAGCGCCATGTCGATTTTCTCCAAAAGGGTGCGGTGGCTCCTATCCCGCGCGCACGAGGTGCACCGAGAACGTTGCATGGATTTAATCAAAATACGTGCCATTTTACATATCGAACCATCGCCGGGCAGAATCGGGTCGACAGTCAGGTGGCCGATTGCCCATGCATCCACGTCCTGGATCCGTTATTCATATGTTATGACAATAGGTTAGAGTTGTCTCCTCAACCCTCGCCATCAACCCATCGCAAGCGCTTCTCAAACTTCCTCCTCTCTTTCTCTCTCCCGCCCGTCACGGCAGATTGTTCCGACAATGCCGGGAAAATCTTTCCAGGTGTCATCGACCTGGCAGGGTGCCCAGCCGTACTTCCTGGTGGCTGGTGGCGGGGGAGAAAGTTCTTTACAATGTTTGCCGCCGATCGGGGTGGGTGCGGACCCCCATGCGTGGGAGATCATTCCAACTCCAGATCAAGATGGCAATGAGGCGACAACTTAGTGAGCGACGGGGCAGATACGTTTTGGTACGGCGAGGAGCGAGCAAGGCAGTCAACGAGGTTGCCGTCTTGATCTGGAATTGGAATAACGGTTTGCCTCGACCATCAAACCTACCAAATGCGGGATGCAGAGGGAGAAGGGACCATGATACGCAAGCGAGTCCAGATTCTGGTTGCACTGACATGCGGCATGCTGGTCATGGGTGGCGTGGCGCAGGTATCCAGCGCCTGGGCCGGTAAGGAGCGTCCACCCCTTCAACAAATCCCTTCCGCCGTGTGCGGGGAGTGCCATCAGGAAATTTTTCACGAGTGGCAGGGGTCGGTGCATGCCCGAAGCTCGGCCATACACGATCCGTTGCACGCGGCGATGTATCGCATGATGATCGGTGACCCCACCCAGGAGGGGGTGAAAAATCCCAAAACGGGCACCTATCCCGAATGCCTGCAATGCCATACCCCCAACGCCGCCCGCGATGGCAAGACCAAGCTTGACGCCCTGCCCGCCTACGAAGAGGGGGTCAATTGTGTCGGTTGCCACACCGTTGAGGCGTTTCACGGCGTCAAAGGCGAGGATGGCAAACTCCGTTTGGGTTCTGCCGCCTACACCTACAGCGATAAAAAGGTGCAGGGTCCCTACGGCGCCCATCACGGGCAAACCCCGGCACTGGCCCCAGGCGCGGCGGAGAATGCCCAACCGACGATCAACCCCTACCCACACGCCCAGAATGGAACCCTGTTCCAAAGCTCCGGCATTTGCCTCGGCTGTCACGAGCAGCACAACAACCCGCACGGGTTGCCTTTGTGCGCCACCGGTCCGGAACTGGTGGCGGCCGGTCAGGTCACGACTTGTCAATCCTGCCATATGCCGACCGTCAAGGGGCATGCCAACCATACGATGGCCGGTGGACACGACCCCGCCATGCTCAAGCGTGGTGTCACCCTCGACCTGACCACTCGCCTGGAGGGAGAACAGATCGCGGCGACGATCACCCTGCGCAATAATCTCATCCACAATTTTCCCACGGGGGCGCCGTTTCGCTGGGTTGCCTTGCGCGTGACCGCACTTGATGCTCAAGGTCAGGTTTCGTGGAAGAGCGCGCAGGAAAATCCGATCAAGGAGGATCCACAGGCGATGCTGATGCTGAAGCTCACTGATGCCCAAGGGCAGCCCGTGCCTCCGGCCATGGCCACGACCCTCGTTGCCGACACCCGCCTCAAACCGCGGGAAGAGCGCAAGCTGGAGTATAAAATTCCCGCCAAGGAGGTAAAAACCGTGCGTGCCGAGCTCCAGTACGGTCTGCTTCTGCCGCCAATGATGAAGGCCATGGCCGACAAGGTCCCGGCGGCAGCGATGCAGCCAGTGGTTTTCGTACAAACCGAGCGTACCGTTGCCGGGGAACCGTAGACCATACGTGGGGGGGAGTGTGTCGGGGTGGGACGATCCTTGCCGCTGTGGGTGGGATTGTTGCTGGTGGTGAACGGATCCGGTGGCGTTGCGGCGGAAGTGGGGAGTTTTTCATTCCAACGCGCGGGGGTCGTGGCCAAGCCGAACTGTCCCTCCTGCCACGCCTGGCTGGACAACGTCGAGAAACCACGGCCCCTGGTGGCGCCGCACAACCTGCTCACGCTCGCCCACGGCAGGGGCAGGTTGTGGTGTCTGGATTGTCACGCCACCGATGCACGAGAGAAGCTGCGTGCCGGAGGGGTGGTCCTTGTCGATTGGGAAGAGGCCGACCGTGGTTGCGCCGTGTGCCATGGTCGACAGGTCACCGCCTGGCAGGCTGGGATTCACGGCAAACGCGTCGGCAGCTGGCGGGGACCGCGTGTCGTCTTGCGTTGTGCGCAGTGTCATGATCCGCATCAGCCGGCTCCGACCTCGTGGCTCCCCGACCCGCCGCCGCCGCGGGTCCGTCAGGGTGCGCCATGACCCCGCTGCGTTCCTCTCCTCCCGCCACACATCCGCCGGAGGCCTCTCTCCCTCCGGAAACTCCGGCTGATCCGCGACGGCGACGCCTTTTGCAAGGTGGGGCGGCGGGTTTGCTGCTTGCCGCCGGCGGGGGTGTGCTGGCCGCGACCGGCGATCGGGAAGCGCTGACCGACTCCCTGGAGACGCTGCTGCAAAAACATTATCGACGCATGACACCGGATGAGGTGGCGGCGGCCTTAGCGCGCATCGAGCGCCGCGCCCGCCGCGACCACGATGCCAACATCATGTGCCGCAACACCCCACCATTGCCGGAGGTGGCCTTCGGTTTTGCCCTGAACCTCTCCCGTTGCAAGGGGACGCGCCGCTGTGTCACCGCCTGCGTGCATGAAAACAACTGCGGTCGCGCCGGTACCCTGCAAAACATTCGCGTTCTGGAGATGGAGGCCGGCCGGGTCGATCTCACCGCCGCCGATCCCTACTATCACCCGGAGCAGGTGCCGGCGCCGGGCAAGGGATACCTGCCCGTGCAGTGTCAGCAGTGTGATGATCCGCCCTGTGTTCAGGCCTGTCCGGTGCAGGCGACCTGGAAGGAACCCGATGGCATGGTGGTGATCGATTATGATTGGTGCATTGGCTGTCGTTACTGTGCCGTCGCCTGCCCCTACGCGGCGCGGCATTTCAATTGGGGGGAACCCTGGCTGCCCAGGGAGGCGATCACCCCGGAAACCCACTATCTGGGTAACCGTCCGCGTTCGGCCGGGGTGATGGAGAAGTGTACCTTTTGCTTACAGCGCACCCGCCAGGGATTGCTGCCGGCCTGTCAGGAGGCCTGCCCGACTGGGGCGCGCATCTTCGGCAACCTGCTTGATCCGGAAAGTGAGATTCGCACCGTTCTGAAACAGCAGCGGGTGTTTCGCCTGAAGGAGGATCTGCAAACCTCCCCACGTTTCTGGTACGTCATGGACGGGCCATGAACGACCATCGCCTTGGGACAGGCTTGCGTTTTTGGTTGATCACCTTGTCGCTGTTGATCGCGTGGGGGGGACGGGGATACGGTCGGCAGTTGCGCGCGGGTCTGGCGGTGACCGGCCTGTCCGATGCGATCCTCTGGGGGCTTTACATCGGCAACTTTACCTTTCTGGTCGGCCTGGCGGCGTCGGTGGTGATCTTGTTGTTCCTGGCGCATATTCTGCGTCGCCCCGGCATGGAAGGGGTGCTTCTGCTCGGCGAGGCGGTCGCCGTTACCGCCGTCACCCTCTCTTTGCTGTTCGTATTCGTCGACCTCGGGCAACCTTTGCGTTTCTGGCACGCCCTGCCCCTGCTTGGCAGTCTCAACTTTCCCCGCTCGATCATGGCCTGGGACCTGGTCGTTTTGGTCCTGTATCTGCTTGCCAGCGTCCTTTTCGGTCTGCGCCTGTCCAAAAACGACCGGCGATCGTCTGGACAGGCGATCGGGTTATGGATCGGCCTGTTGCTTATCCTCGGGCTCTCCATTCACACGGTCACCGCCTTTTTGCTCGCCGCGCAGCCGGCTCGTCCGCTGTGGCACGATGCCATGCTTGCACCGCATTTTTTGGTCTCCGCTTTTGCCTCCGGCGCCGGGTTTCTTCTCCTGCTGCTTGCCTTGTTGGAAAGGCTCCGGTTGTTTACGCGCCTGGATCGGGTGATCGATGATCTGGGTGGCGTTTTGCGCGCCTCCCTGCTTACAGACCTCTTTTTGCTGGCGGTGGATTGTTTTGTTCTATTTTACCGTCCAACGGAGGCGACACGGGCGGCGCGTTGGCTCTACCTGATGCCAGACAATTTTTTCACTGCCTGGATCGGTGTTGCCTGGGGTGCGATTGTCACGGCCCTGCTCCTGCTTCTGCTACCGGGCAGGCGGCGACCGGTGCTGCTGCTGGCGGCGGCTCTTTGTTGCGTGGGGGTGTGGATGGAAAAGGGGCTGGGCCTGGTTGTCCCCGGATTTGTGCCAACACCGCTCGGCGAAATTGCTGGTTATTTGCCGTCGAGCACCGAGATTCAGGTCGCGACCGGCATCTGGGCGATGGGTGCTACTCTGCTGACGTTTCTGGTTCGGGCGATCACGCGGACCGTGCACGCCGGATACACCGCTGGTCAAAACACCACCGCAATCAACACGGAGGATCGATGATATGGACCGGGAGATGGCAGGATGGTCAGGTGAATGGAGCCTATGGGACCTGGTCAACTGGAATCCCGACCTCTGGATTGCCCTGATCGTCGATCTGGTGGTGGCGGTGCTGTTGATGGCCGTTCTGCGGTTTGCCGCCGGCTACATCAGTCACGTCAGCAGTCGGGAGAAGCTTGCCAGCCGCGACAATCCCGCCTTTGGTGTTTCCCTGGCCGGGGCGGTTGGCGCGGTGGCATTGATGATGTCAGGGGCGATCGCCGGCGATTCTGGTTACTCCCTGATCAACGAAATGCTCCTGGTCGGTGCCTATGGTATCATCGGCATCTTCCTGCTTGCCGCCGCGCGTTTCATCTTCGATCGTTTCACCCTGCCCGGAATCGCCATTGGCGAGGAGATCATGCGCGGCAATCTCGCCGCCGCCCTGGCCGATGCCGGTAATTTCCTGGCCACGGCCATCATCGTGCGCGCGGTCCTTGTTTGGGTCGACAGCAACTCCCGCGCCGGCTTCTTTGCCGTGCTGATCGGTTACCTGGTCTCACAGATCATCCTCACCCTGGCCACGGAGCTGCGGGTGCTGTTCTACACCCGCCAGCACTTGGGTGTTGGTCTGGAAACGGCCCTCAAAGAGGGAAATACCGCCACCGCACTCTGTTTTGTCGGACATCGGCTGGGAATCGCGCTTGCGGTCACCGCCGCCTCCGGTTTCGTCCCTTTTCACAACGATTTGCTTTGGGCACGCGTGCTGGTTTGGGGTGGTGTTGCCATCATGTTGCTTATGGTTCTTCCCCTTCTTGCCCGCTTGGCGCGCAAGGCCATTCTCATGGGGATCGATGTTGTCGACGAGGTTGATCATCGGCGCAACCTGGGGGTGGCGGCGATCGAGGCGGCCATTTACATGGGGGTTGGCATCCTGTTGGCAACACTTTTGACCTGATGGCCATCGTCCTTCCCCGGTGCCCGCGCGCGTCTTTCCCTGGCGGCGGTCATTCCGATTCCACATCAAGCGTCCACTGTGTTGGCTGCCTTGCGTGCCCCTCGCACTGTCCAGACACATGCAATCTCGTCGTGCGCGCGTTACCGTCTTGTGGCCATTCTGATCTGGAATGGGCATCAGCAGGCGCGGTGATGCCCGACTCACCCGGCCAGACGGGCATCCTTGAGGTGAAACTGCACCTGTGTACGATTGCGAAAGTGGCCGACCGTGATGGTTCCGGCGACATCGAGAGGAGCTTTTTCCGTCAGCAGACGCTCACCGAGCGGGCCGGGTAACAGGCCAAACCCCAGGCTTTCGACCCGGCTGCCTTTGCCATCGTTGAGCCAACACTTGACATGGCGGTCCTTCAGGGTGGTCGGTGCCTCGACACGCACCCCGGACAAAACGAACACCGGTTCCGGATTGCCCATGCCAAAGGGTTGGAAGCGTTGAATTTGTCGCACAAGCCCCTGGTGCAGGACAGCGGGGGAGAGGAGGGTGTCGAAGGTCAGGACCGGCTGGAAGAGTCGGGCATCGTTTTGCGTGCGGATGGCATGGTCGAAGATGTTGGCGAACGGTTCCAGATGATCGGCGGGGATGGTCATGCCGGCGGCGGCGTGGTGCCCACCGAAATGCAGCAGGTGCGCACTGCCGGCGGCGACGGCGGCAAAGAGGTCGACCCCGCGCACCGAGCGCCCCGACCCCTTCCCCTCGCCTTTGGTTGCGTCGATGGCCACCACCATCGTCGGGCGGTAGAAGCGCTCGGCGATGCGCGACGCAACAATCCCCACCACCCCGGGGTGCCAGTCAGGGCTTGCAAGCACCCACCCCAGACGTTGGCGCATGAGATCCTGCTCCTCGATCATGCGCAGGGCTTCGCTCAGGATGCGCTGCTCGATCAACTGACGCTCGCGGTTGGCCTGTTCGAGGATCTGGACGATGGTGCTGACGCGCTCCGGATCATCGCTGCTGAGCAGCTCCGAGCCGAGGATCCCCTGGCCGAGCCGGCCACCGGCGTTGATGCGCGGTCCGAGTTGAAACCCGATCTGGCCGGGCGAGAGGCCTTTCTCCGGGGTCTGTTTCAACCCCGCCTGTCGCACCAGTGCTTGCAATCCTGGATTGCGCAGCGTCTGGCTGTCACGCAGGCCGGCGGCAACCAGCAGCCGGTTCATTCCCACCAGGCGGGCGACATCGGCGACGGTGCCCACCGCCACCAGTTCGAGCAGGGGCTTGAGGTCGGGTTCCGGGCGTGTGGTGTTGAACCACCCCTGTTGGCGCAGGTGGCGATTCAAGGCCATCGCCAGGTAAAAGGCGAGTCCCACCCCGGCGAGCTCCTTGTGCGGGAAGGGGTCGTCGTCGCGGTTGGGGTTGATGATCGCCACCGCCAGCGGCAGGCGCGCATCGACCAGCCGATGATGGTCGGTGACGATGACCTCCATGCCGACCCTGGCCGCCTCCTCCATCGCCTCGAAGGAGGAGATGCCGCAGTCGACGGTGATGATCAGGCGCGTTCCTTCGGTGGCAAGCTGCCGCATGGCCGGGACGTTCGGCCCATACCCCTCGTCCAATCGGTCTGGCACGTAGACCCGGACCTTCACCCCCAGGGCGCGGAAGTAGCGCGCCAGCAACGCCGAGGCCGTCGCGCCATCGACATCGTAATCCCCGAAGATGGCGATTGGCTCCTCCTGCCGTAGGGCCTGGGTGATGCGGACAAGGGCGCGGTCCATGTCGCGCAGTTGGGCCGGGTCGGCGAGCTGTTGCAGGGTTGGGTGGAGAAAGGCCTGTGCCGCTGCCACCGTCTCCAATTGGCGTGAGGCCAACAGCGGGGCAAGCAGCTCCGACAACCCCAACGCGCGGGCGACATGTTCGTGGTGCAGACCGGTGCTCTGGCGCGGCTCCCAGCGACGCCCAAGCAGGGACAAGGTCTCTCCCGGATTGTTGGTCATGGCAGCCACATCCGACGAAAATCATGCAGGGATGTCATCTTTCCTTTGCTCCGGCGCCCCTTTTGCCACAGGCGTCTCCAGCCCGATTTCCTGGCGTCGGAGATAAAACTCCAGGGGGAGGGGTCGGTGGTGACGGCGGCGCCATCGGAGGCGAGTGGCGGACCAGAAAGAAGGAGGACCGGCACGGTGTCGGCACGCGCCGCCGCAGCCAGGGGAGAACACAGACGTACCTCAAGCTCTCGCAGATAGGCATCACGTCTCTCCCACAACCCGTGGCGGGCGAGCAGCGCCGGTGCATGCAGGTGTACCAGAACGTGCCCCTCCTGACCAGCCGCGGCCAACAAGGTTGCCGGCAGTGTTTCTGGCAGGCGTTCATCGTCATCAAGACGGTGGGTTTGCCAGCCGGTGTGGTGGGCCAGGGCCGTCGCCAGTGGTTCGGCGCTGAAGCAGTGCCGGCGAGCGGATGGTTGCATCCCCGCGCTGGCGGCAAACCGCCCGATACCCCAGATCCACGGGGTGTTCAAGGGAACCCGGCCCTGGGCCAGACGGTCGTGGTTGCGTGGGTGGCGCGCCAGGAGCATCTGGCCACTGGTCAGGAGCGTCAGCAAGTGCGCGGCGTCGGGTCCGGTCGGCAATGTTTCCAGCGCATGGCGTCCGGCCAGCCGGTCGAGCGGATGGGTGCGCACCTGGAGGTTCCGTGCGGTGGACAGGAGCAACACCCCCTCCCGATCCGCATGCACCTGCCACCCCTCGAGCGCGAACTCGGGTGCCAACGCGCGTGCCAGATCGGCCACCTCCGCCCAACTTTGGCCGGTCTGGTGGATGGAGACAAAGCGCAGTTCGGCGCCGACCTGACGCAAGTGGGTGAAAGCCAGACAGGCCCAATCGCGCAGTTCGTCGCTCGCCAAGCCCGCTGCTCGGGCCAGGAGCGAACCGGTCGGCGGATCCTGGCCCCTGGCAAGGTCGACCGACACCCCGAAGAGGGCGAAAAGTTCCGGTCGTTCCAGGGTTATGTCGGCGACACCCGGTGGCCAGGCCACCCGACCCGCGCGACCATCCGCGACGAGGGCGGAGAGGATGGGTGAGCGATCGGGCGGCGGCGACGCCCCCTGAACCGACACTCCCTCGACAAAAATCACAATGGCCATGTCGCCAGTCCGGCGCGGAGGAGGACGGTCAGGTCAAAGGTCACACCACCCACGCGACCCGGTGGTGGTGCGGATGGTTTTGAAGGTGCCGCGGGCTGCCTTAGGTGAAAACGCGCTCGATACGAATAAAATGCGGCTTTTCGCGTACCGATCCCAGACCTTCCAGATCCCGCAGGGCGGCGCGGACATGCCGCTCCGTGGTTTCGTGCGTAACCAGCACCAGCGGAACCGGCACGCTCGCCTGGGAAGAGCGACCCTCCTGATGGATGGTCTTGATCGAGATGGCATGCCGGCGAAAGACATCGGAAATTTCCGCCAATACGCCGCTTTGATCGACGACCGCCAGGCGCAGGTAATACTCCCCGACCAGGTCATCCATCGACACCACCGGCAGGGGGCGCAGGTACTCGGCCTGGGTCGAGAGCAACGGCACCCGGCGACGGATACCGAACACGTGATTGCGGGCGATGTCGACGATGTCACCGACGACGGCGCTCGCGGTCGGTTTCTCCCCGGCGCCGCGACCGAAATACATCGTCGTGCCGGCGAAGTCACCATGGATGAACACCGCGTTGAACACCCCATCTACCGCAGCGACCATGCTGTCGCTGGCGACCATCGCCGGATGCACGCGCAGCTCAAGTCCCGAGATGCCGCGTTTGGCGATGGCCAGGAGCTTGATCCGATACCCCATGCGCTTCGCCCAACCGATATCCACCTCGGTAACGTGGCGAATCCCCTCGACGCTGATGCTGGAGAAATCCATCGGCGTTCCGAAGGCGATCGCCGACAGGATCGCCAGCTTGTGCGCGGTGTCGATGCCGTCCACATCGAACGAAGGGTCGGCCTCCGCGTACCCCATCTCCTGCGCCGACTTTAAGACCTGGGCGAAGGGGAGGGCCTTCTCGCGCATTTCGGTCAGGATGTAGTTGCAGGTGCCATTGAGGATGCCGTGGATCTGGTCGATTTGGTTGGCGGCCAAGCTTTCACGCAGCGCCTTGATCACCGGCACCGCTCCGGCCACTGCGGCCTCAAAAGCCAGTTCGCAACCCCTCTTTTCGGCCACGTGCAGAAGGTCCTGACCAAAACGGGCGATCAGGGCCTTGTTGGCGGTGACGACGTGCTTGCCGTTCCGCAAGGCGGTCTCGACCAGCTCGCGCGCCGGCTTGATGCCACCGATCAACTCCACCACCACGTCGATATCCGGGGCCGTCACTACCGCCTGGGCATCTTGCGTCAGATCAAAGCCACGCAAGTCGAGCCCACGATCGCGCTGCAAGTCGAGGTCGGCGATGCGCACAAGCCGCAAGCGCATGTCGCTTCTCTCCTCGAACAGCACCCCGTTGGTTCGCAGCAGGCGCACCACCCCGGTGCCGACCGTTCCCAGGCCCAACAGGCCGATACGCAACGTGTCCAATACCCTTATCCTCCTGCCTTGTTCCCATCCCAGATCAAGCGGCAACTTCGTTGGCCGCCTTGTTTGCTCCTCGCCGCACCAGGCACACACCGCCTCCGCGCGTTGCCTTGTGGCCATCTCGATCTGGAATGGGCATGACCCCTTTTCGCCGTGGATCCCCCTCCGACAATCGACGACCTTTCACCCGTCCCGCACGCCGCGATTTTCCGCGCGCCGACTTCAGGCCGCCACATCGCTCCCGGCGCTGAAAAACCGGCGCACACCACGCAACGCCTGCCGTGTCCGGTGTTCGTTCTCGATCAAGGCGATGCGCACGAATTCATCCCCATGTTTGCCAAAGCCAACCCCCGGCGCCACCGCCACCTTTGCCTCTTGCAGCAGCAGCTTGGAGAACTCAAGCGAACCCATTTTACGATACTCTTCCGGGATGCGTGCCCAGACGAACATCGTCGCCTTCGGGCGATCAACCTCCCAACCGGCACGCGCCAGACCATCGACCAGCAGGTCACGGCGGGAACGATAGAGCTCGCGGATCTCGTCGACGCACTCCTGCGGGCCGTTGAGCCCGACCGCGGCGGCAATCTGGATCGGCTGGAACAGGCCGTAGTCTAGATAGGACTTCAAGCGCGTCAGGGCGTTGATCAGACGCGCATTGCCGACCGCAAAACCGACGCGCCACCCTGGCATGTTGTAGGTCTTGGACATCGAATAGAACTCAACCGCCACATCCTTGGCGCCCGGAACCTGCAGGATGCTTGGGGCAATGTAGCCGTCGAAGCACAGTTCGGCGTAGGCGACATCGCTCAACACGATCAGGTCGTGCTCCTTGGCAAAGGCAACCACCTTGACGTAAAAATCGAGGTCGACCACCATCGCCGTCGGATTGGCCGGGAAGTTGATCATCAGGATTTGCGGCCGCGGCCAGGTGTGCTCGACCGCATGCTTGAGCGCATCGAAAAAATCCTCGGCGCGCAGCAGGGGCACATGCAGAATGTCCGCCCCGGCGATGACGAAGGCATAGACGTGGATTGGGTAGGTCGGGTTGGGCGCCAGGACCGTGGTCGCCCCGGGGTTGGTGATGGCCAACGCCATGTGCGACAACCCCTCCTTGGAGCCGATGGTGACAATCGCCTCCCGATCCGGGTCCAGTTCGACATCGAAGCGCCGCTTATAGTAGCCACACACCGCCTTGCGCAGGCCGTGAATCCCCTTCGACATCGAGTAACGGTGGTTGCGCCCCTCCTGGGCGGCCTCGTTGAGCCGGTCGACGATGTGCTTGGGCGTCGGGTGGTCCGGATTGCCCATGCCAAAATCGATGA
Source organism: Magnetococcales bacterium HA3dbin3 (assembly GCA_002753495.1). Lineage (GTDB taxonomy): Bacteria > Pseudomonadota > Magnetococcia > Magnetococcales > DC0425bin3 > HA3dbin3. The sequence continues at coordinate 12,640 of PEAJ01000043.1, forward strand.
TATCCTCCCCGCGTGCCCGCGCCTGCGACTTCAACTCGTTGACGACGGCAAACACGTAGGGTGGCAACCGCTTGATACGATAAAATTCCTCTTCCATGAAGACCCCGGTACGACGTTTTGGTGAACGATCGGGAAACTCTAGGCAGGGGGTCGCGCTCTGTCAAGACGTGACCGTCCCTCTTTCCGCTCCAGGATGATCATCCTCAGTTCGGGATCGTTGAAGATTGGGCGGTAGTCGGGCAAAAATTTTTCGCCTCCGAAGTGGCTGTAGAGCTTGTATTCATCGCTGGGCACGTCGGGCCGCTTGAAGATCAGGATGTGGCTCGGACGGTAGGTCGTTGCCTGCCAGGGAAGAAACAGGAGGTTGTCGGCATGGCCGATCGCCTGCCGGTCGGCCAAAGCGCCAACGTACTGGGGCAGGGCACTGGAGACCCGGGCATCGGCGGGGGTGTGCGCCCGCAGTTGCCGCATGACATCGGCAACGTGTCCCCCCTCGCGGCGCAGGGCTTGAACATCAAAGGCGGCGGTGAAACTTCCCCAGGCGAGCAGGGCGACCAGGGTGAGACGTACCACGGGGGTGCCGGCGTGACGCAACAGGGGGTTGGTCTCGAGGCGTTGCAAAAGGCGCAGGCCGGCAACAAGAACCGGCAAAAGCAGAAAGGGGAGAAACAGCACCAGAAAGCGGATGAGAAAGAGGATGGCCGGGTTGGCGGCATCCAGGAGGAGAAAGCAGGAGACGAAAAAGAGCGTGTACGACAGCCAAAACCCGGGGAAGCTGCGCACAAGCAGCCCCCATCCGAAAAGAAACGCCACGCCCATGCCAGCCAGCAACGCAACCTGCCACCCTGCCAGCCAGGTCAGTAAACGTCCGACATCCCGCATGAGTTGGGTCAGGACAATGCGTATCTGGCCTGACCAGGGCTCCGGCTGGAAGGCGGCGAGATCCATGGTTTTACCCAGGGATTGCACCCCGAGCATGTAATTGTAGAAAAAAACATTATCCTGCATCACCTTCGCCCGTTGCAGGTGAAGTTGCAGCAGGAGCGAATCAAGCGGGGGCAGAGGGTCGTGGTTGGCGGGCAGACGGGCGGTCAGGGTTGCCGGGTCGATCTCGACACGGTAATGTCGGGCGAGGATGTCGAGAAACGGTCCCGTCTTGACATGATAGCTGCCATCCGGGGCGGTATTGAACACCTCAAGTGCCGAGTGCGCCGTGGCCCCGTGGCGTGTCACGTAGCCGATCCATGGCAGGGCGACGATCAGAAACAGCAACCCCGCGGTCAGCAGTGGCAGGCTTCCGCGCAGCCCGATACGCCGGAGTTGCAGAAAAAACAATGGCAGCAGAAAAATCGTTCCCAGCAATGCGACGGCGACAATGCCCTCGCCCTTGATGAAAGGCAATGGCAGCAGGGCAATCAACAAAACCCAGGCCTCGCGCCAGTGATGTTGCCAGCGAATCAAGATAATGAATGCGATCAGGATAAATAATAATGTTACCGATTCAATTGAACCAACAAAGATGACGGGTCCCAATGACAGAATAAAAGCCAGAGCTGTTAAAACATCCAGGTGTGTGAATGTTATGGATATTTTAAGATATTGAAGACAAAGACGAATCCAATGGGCGGTCAAAGGGATGGCCGCCAGGCCTGTCAAGAACAGGATGCAGGACAACACAAAGGGGTTGTCCGGGAGCAGATGAGAGTAAAGCGCTGTCAGGAGTGGAAGAAAAGGCAAACGCGACGGGATCGGCTCAATACGCACCCGGCCTGTTTGCATGGCCGACTGCAAATCAACCGCGCGCTGGGGAAAATCGAAGATCAGATAAGGGACGGTATAACCATCGCCACGTGCAAGGCTTTTTGCGAGGGCGAGGCTCTCCACCTGATCGCCAAGACCGAACTTGAACGAACCCGGATAGGGAAAGAAGGGGATAAAAGCCAGCACGCCCCCGAGCAGGATGACACCGATCACCGGCAACCAGGGCCGATCCCTCGACGACGGACGAAAGGGCGCGCGCAGGGCAACCCCCGCCTCACGTCCGAGCAGCCAAATCGGAACCAAAAACAACACAACCCACGCCCCCCAGGTTCGCCCTTGCGGACCCAGGGGGAGCACGTTGTGCATCAGAGCCGAAAGAATGGCAAGGGGAACCAACCCGACCCCAAACCCGACGCCCAGACGCAGCGACCACGGGTCCGGGGCGTGCACCGGGGTGAGGCCCCGGCTTAAGGGGAGGCCGTAAGCCAGGGCAGTCGTGGAGACGATCCCCAGCGCAAGGGGGAGATCGTCCCACGACGCCACGCAACGTTTCCGTACAGCCCGCGATGGGGCTCAACCGGCCTGCGGTGGTGCGTAGAAGAGCCCCCGGGCAACCTCGCCGCGGGAGAAGGTTACGGTGTCAGCTTTGGTGGAAATGCCCCGGGTATTCAACGCAATCTTGCCGCTGGCATCATCGGCGACATTGGCTGCCAAGCGATTGGTCGTCCTTGACTCACTCGACATGCTGGCCGCCAGGTTCTGCGTGGCCTGCCGGGCATAACCCTTGGCCATGAGATCCATCCCCAGATTCAGTCCGGTCACACTCATCGCACGCTCCTTTTGGTCAAGAGAGTCAAAACCCGCCCCGTCACAACGGACCAGGGTCGGGCACAAAGAACCCCCCAAAAAGTACCGTTTTCAGGATACAACGGGGGTCCCACTGACAAAAAGCAAAAAATCAACTCTGAAAAAATGCGGAAGAAAATCTGGAGAGGAACCCCCCGGGGGTGCGACAGACGCGCATCCCACCGGGGGGGCAGAGAGGGCCTTAGACCATCAACGCGACGATGAGCAGGGCCACAATGTTGGTGATTTTGATCATGGGGTTGACGGCCGGGCCGGCAGTATCCTTGTAGGGGTCGCCGACGGTGTCACCGGTGACCGCTGCCTTGTGCGCTTCAGATCCCTTGCCGCCGTAGTTGCCTTCCTCGATGTACTTCTTGGCATTGTCCCAGGCGCCACCGCCGGTGGTCATCGAGATGGCGACGAAGATGCCGGTGATGATGGTGCCCATGAGGACGCCGCCCAGGGCTTGTGGCCCAAGGATGAGGCCGACAACGATCGGCACCAGAACCGGTAGCATCGAAGGGATAATCATCTCCTTGATGGCGGCCCGGGTCAGCATGTCCACCGCCTTGGAGTAGTCGGGCTTGCCGGTGCCCTCCATGATGCCGGGGATCTCACGGAACTGACGGCGCACCTCGATCACCACGCTGCCCGCGGCGCGACCCACCGCCTCCATGCCCAAAGCGGCAAAGAGATAGGGAAGCAGACCGCCAACGAACAGACCGATGATGACCAGATGGTTGGAGAGGTCGAAGGCCGTGGCCTTTTTGGTCACGGTTTGCAGTTCGTGGGTGTAGTCGGCGAACAGAACCAGGGCAGCCAGACCGGCGGAACCGATGGCATAGCCCTTGGTCACCGCCTTGGTGGTGTTGCCCACGGCATCGAGCGGGTCGGTGATGTTACGAATTTCCGGGGGCAGCTCGGCCATTTCCGCGATACCGCCGGCGTTGTCGGTGATCGGGCCGTAGGCGTCGAGGGCGACGATCACGCCGGTCATCGAGAGCATGGAGGTGGCGGCAATGGCGATGCCATAAAGCTCGGCCACCGAGTAGGAGGCCCACATCGCCAGACAGACAGCCAGCACCGGCGCAGCGGTCGCCTTCATGGACAGGCCGAGACCGGCGATGATGTTGGTGCCGTGACCAGTCTGCGAAGCAGCGGCGATGAGCTTCACGGGCGAGAACTCGGTTGAGGTGTAGTACTCGGTGATAAATACCATACCCGCCGTCAGGGCCAGACCGATCAAACAGGCCATGTAGAGGGCGCCGACGGTGTAGCCCATGGGGTTGCCGGCCATGAGCCACTTGGTGACCGGATAGAAGGCGACCGCGGCAATGGCACCGGCCGCGATTACGCCCTTGTAGAGGGCGGTCATGATCTTTTCGCCCTCGTTGGCCTTGACAAAGTAGACGCCGGCGATCGAGGCGATGATGGAGACGCCGCCCAGGACCATGGGGTAGACCAGGGCATTGCCGAACTTCGGCATCACCAGGGCGCCAAGGAGAACGGTGGCGACCAGGGTGACAGCATAGGTCTCGAACAGGTCAGCAGCCATGCCGGCGCAGTCGCCGACGTTGTCACCAACGTTGTCGGCGATCACCGCCGGGTTGCGCGGGTCATCCTCGGGGATGCCGGCCTCAACCTTGCCCACCAGGTCGGCGCCGACGTCGGCACCCTTGGTGAAGATGCCACCACCCAGACGGGCGAAGATGGAGATCAGCGAGCCGCCGAAGGCGAGGCCAACCAGGGGCTTCATCATGTGTGACGCATTGTCGCCGCCGCTCTTGAGCAGCACCCAGAAGAACACGGCCACGCCCAGCAGGCCGAGCCCAACCACGAGCATGCCGGTAACCGCGCCACCGCGAAACGCCACCTGCAGGGCGCTGTTGAGGCCGCCCTTGGCTGCTTCGGCGGTGCGGACGTTGGCTTTCACCGACATCATCATGCCGAAGATGCCCGCCGCGCCGGAAAGCCCGGCACCCAGGGCAAAACCGATGGCCGTCATCATGTCGAGAAACATGGCGATCAACACGAAGACCGCACCGCCGACATAGGCGATGGTCGTGTATTGGCGCGTCATGTAGGCCTTGGCCCCCTCTTCCACGGCGGCGGAAATTTGCTGCATCCTCTCGCTTCCCGCGTTCAGACCCAGAATCCACCCCCGGTTCTTGAAGGCCCAACCCACGGCCCCCAATCCGCAGAGGATGGAGAGGTTTAACGCGGTGTGATCGACGGTAAGCATCTGTTCTTCTCCCCGTAT
>PEAJ01000044.1 GCA_002753495.1 Magnetococcales bacterium HA3dbin3
CAAGATGGTGGTTGCCCTCGCCGGTCTGGCCGAGGGGAGGATTGGCCCCAACGATCGCGTCTCCTGCAGCGGCTACGTCGAACGGGAGAAGGTGCGCTTCCACTGCTGGAAGAAGAGCGGTCACGGTGCGCTCGACATGGTGCAGGCGATCGCCCAATCCTGCGATGTTTATTTCTACCGGCTGGCGGACAAGTTGGGCATCGATGCCCTCGAACGCTATGCGCGCAAGTTTGGTTTTGGTGAACTCTCCGGTGTTCGTCTGACCGGCGAGCGGCCCGGGTTGATGCCCTCGCGCGAGTGGAAACGCAGCCGGCATCGTGCCTCCTGGTACCCCGGCGAAACCCTGATCACCGCCATCGGCCAGGGGTATGTCATGGCCACGCCCCTGCAGCTGGCCAGCATGGTTGCCACCATTGCCAATGGCGGGATTGTGTATCAGCCGGGCCTGGTACGACAGGAGAACCGCCTGACGCCGGTGATTCGCCGGCGCATCCGCATCGATCCCCATCACCTGGCGGTGGTACGCGAGGGCATGGAGGAGGTGCTCAACGGTGCCCACGGTACTGCACGACAGGCTGCTCCCAATGATATTCGTGCCGCCGGCAAGACCGGTACCTCGCAGGTGATCCGGCAGAAACGCGAGGAGAGCGGCAAGGCCATCCCCTCGAACGATCCGCGTTATCAGGATCATGCCCTGTTTGTCTGCTACGCCCCGGTCGAGGCGCCGGAACTGGCGATCGCTGTCATCGTCGAGCATGGCGGGCACGGCAGCTCCGCCGCCGCCCCGGTGGCCAAGGAGATCATCGAGCGCCATTTTGCGCGCAAGCATCCCGGTGTCGAGACTTAAAAATCCCATGCCCCCGACCGACAGCAAAAATTTTCTCTCCTCGGAGGATGCCGTTGCCCTGCGCCTGCGCGAGCGGTTGGCGCGTTTTCCCTGGGGATTGCTGTTTCTGCTGAGCGCGGCTGCCTGTATGGGTTTTGTCGTCCTCTATTCGGCGGTTGGCAAGCATAATGTGGGGATGTTGGTCAGTCAGGCGATGCGTTTTGGCGTCTCTCTGGTGCTGATGGTGGTGCTCGCGCTGGCGAACGAAAAGGTTTATCGGCGTTATGCCTATCTCGTCTATGGTCTGATCCTGACCATGTTGGCGGCGGTGGCGGTGATCGGCGATGTCGGCATGGGGGCACGCCGCTGGCTGGAGATCGGTCCGGTACGCTTGCAACCCTCGGAGCTGATGAAGGTGGCGGTCGTGCTGGCGCTCGCACGCTATTTCCATGATCAATCCGTCACCAGCCTGCGCCTGCGCGATGTCGTGTTGCCACTGGGCATGATCGGCGTGCCGCTCGCCCTGATCGTCCACCAACCCGACCTGGGCACGGCGGTGATGGTGGCGATCATCAGCGGGGCGGTGATTTTTGTCGCCGGACTCTCCTGGCATGCGGTGCTCGCGGTGGTGGTGATCGTGCCTGCCTCCATGCCCCTGCTCTGGAACCTCCTGCACGACTACCAACGGCGACGCATCACCACCCTCTTTTTCCCGGAGGAGGATCCCCTGGGCGCCGGTTATCACATCATTCAATCGAAGATTGCCGTTGGTTCCGGGGGATTGGCCGGCAAGGGGTTCATGGGTGGCAGTCAGAGTCACCTCGACTTTCTGCCCGAGCGCCACACCGATTTCATCTTTTCCGTCCTGGCCGAGGAGTGGGGGTTTCTTGGCGCCGCGTTGTTGCTCCTCGTCTATGGCCTGATCACCCTGCGGGGGATCACCGTCGCCGTGCTGGCGCGCGATCGTTTTGGCCTGTTATTGACTTCGGGACTGCTTTCGCTGTTCCTGTTTCAGGTGATCATCAACATTGGCATGGTGATTGGTCTGCTGCCGGTGGTGGGCATCCCCTTGCCTTTGGTCAGTTATGGGGGCAGTTCCATGATCACGATCATGCTGGCAATGGGCTTGCTTGCCCATGTGAGCATTCACTCCAAGCAGTACGGCCGTGCCGTTTAGAGGCTGTTTGAAAACGCCGGATTGCGCAGCCTAAGGCGAGGAAGAACGGCTTAGCAGATGCGCAGTGTACTGTGTCGTACATGAGCAATCGAGCACCGGTCTGACGAAGCTGCGGCAAGCAGGACGGTGTTTTCAAACAGCCTCTTAGGGGGATCTGCGTGATGAAACTCTCCGCCATTGCCCAGGCGCTTGCCCTGACCCATCTCGGAGCCGATGTCACCATCGCCGGTGTCGCTCCGGTGGAGAGCGCGGGCGCCGACGATCTCACCTACGTAACCAAAAAAAATCTCCTTTCCCGGGGAGAGAGGGCCGCCGCCCTTCTGTTGCCGCCGGAGCTTGCCGAGGCCAGTGCCAAACCTCGCCTGATCACGTCGCATCCGGCGGTCGACCTTGGGCGGGTCGGGCGACTGTTTTCCTTGCCGGAGCTGACGCTGCGGGGGATCCATCCAAGCGCGGTGATCGATCCTTCCGCCACCCTCGGCGAAGGGGTGGCGGTCGGGCCGCTGGCGGTGATTGGTCCGGAGGTGATCATCGGCGCGGGGAGCGTCATTCACGCCGGGGCGGTCATCCATGCGCGCTGTCGCGTTGGCGCGCGTTGCCTTATCCACAGTCAGGCGGTGATCGGTTCAACCGGTTTTGGTTTTGAGTTTGTCGCCGGTCGCCACGAACGCATCGCCCACTTTGGCATCGTCGAAATCGAGGATGATGTCGAGATCGGTGCTGGCACCACCATCGATCGTGCCCGTTTTGGGGCGACGCGCATCGGCGCTGGCAGCCGCATCGACAATCTGGTTCAGATTGCCCACAACGTCCAGGTGGGTCGGCAGGTGGTCATCGTCTCCCAGGTTGGGATCGCCGGTTCTTGTCACATTGGCGATGGCGTTGTTCTGGCTGGGCAGGCGGGGTTGGTGCCGCATGTGACTGTTGGTGCCGGCGCCCGTGTCGGCGCAAGCACCGGGGTGGCCACCGATGTGCCGGCCGGCAGCGTCTGGTCGGGGTGGTGGGGAAAGGAGCACCGCCAGAGCATGGCCGAAATCAGCTGCCTGCGTGCCCTGCCCGAATTCATGAAACAGGTCAAGGCGTTCATGAAAAAGTGGGAGGGGTTGTCGGCTGGCTTGGGGGAGGGGTCGCAGGGGAGGTGAGGCGGCGAGTCAGGCCTTCGCGCGGGGAGGCTTTCGCCAGCCCGTTCTATGCGCGGGCCGGCGGATGGTTGTCCGATGGTCGTGGCAGCAGTTCGAGCACCACCTGGACGGAAAATCCCCCCAGGGCCTCGGAAACCCCGAACGTCAATTGCCCACGGTAGCCCTGGACGATCTCATGCACCACGGCCAGACCGATGCCATGGCCAGGGACGGTCGTGTCGGCGCGGCCACCGTGCATGAGAATATGGGTGTGTTGCTCGGGTGGGCAGCCGGGTCCGTCGTCCTCCACCAGCAAACGCAGCGTTTCGCCGTCGCAGGCAAGGTGGCAGCGCACCGATTGCCGCGCCCATTTGCAGGCGTTGTCGAGCAGATTGCCGACCATTTCCAGCAGATCTTCCCGATCAATCCGGGCGTGCAAACCGGCCGGCAGGTCCAGGGTGATCCTCAAGGCGCGTGCGTGGTGCATCTGCCGCATCATGTCGATCAGGGGATTAAGCTCCGAGGTCAAATCAACGTGCGTGCTGGTTGTCGCGGCACCGGCCACCCGGATGTGCTTGAGCACTCGGCTGGCGCGGGCGCCGAGAAGGATGATCTGACGCTGCATCCGCCCTTGCAACTCCGGATGCCGGGCGAGCGCCTCCTCCTGGGTCCATTGCAGGAGGAGGGCAAGCGGTGTCTTAAGCGCGTGCGCCAGATTGGCGCTGGCCTGGCGCGAGCGTGTCAGTTGATCGGTGAGATGACCGAGAAGGCGGTTGATCGCCTCAACAAACGGCAGCACCTCGACGAAAAGGGCATCGGTGGGCAGAGGGCGTGTTTCCCCGCGCGCCAGCTGGCGCACGGCGTCGGTTGCCCGCCGCAGGGGGTCGAGCACGCGCCGAAGCAGCACCCCTTGCATGGCCAACAGGATGATCAGGGCGAGCAGCGCGGCCATGCCGTACCAGAACTGAATGGCGCGCACGGTTCGCTCCCCCGATCCGACATCCTCGGCCACCAGGACGGTGAGCGCGCGCCCCTGCTTGTGGAACAGACGCGACCAGGCCAAAAGCGACTGCCCATTTGGCCCGGGCAGGGAGAAAGCGGCATCACCCGTGGTGGGAGGAGGCGCGGCAACGAGGGTGAAATCCCAAAGTGATCGTGAAAACAGGACCGTTTGCCCTTCCTGAATGCGATAGTAGTGTCCGGACCAGGGGCGCAGGTAGATCGGGTCGATGCGCGTTGGCAACAGTCGGGGGGGCTCTCCTTCGGTCAGGGAGAGGGCAGCCAGCAGCGCCTCGGCATCATGGCGCAGACGCGAGGTGACGTAGTCGGCATGCAGCCGCTCCACGGCAATGCTGACCGCGAGCCACTGCCCGAACAACACCGGGATCAAAACCAACGCCAAACCAAGGGCCAAGTGTCGCCGCAGGGAGGGTGTGCTCACGGGCCGCTCCGAAACAGATACCCCTGGCCGCGTCGGGTTTCGATCCGTTCCGCCCCCAGCAGCTGGCGCAGCCGCTTGACGTAAACCTCGATGACGTTGCTCTCCCTCTCGGCGTCGCAGGCGTAGATGTGCTCGGTCAGGCGGCTCTTGGAGAGGGGCTTGTCGGGGTGGAGCAGAAAATAGCGCAGCAAACGAAACTCGGTGCCGGTGAGGGGTTTTTCCTCTCCCGAAGGGAGCAACAGGCAGTGGCGATCCTCATCGAGCACCAGATTGCCGACATGAAGCGTCCGCTGCGGGCGGTTGTTTGAGCGGCGGATCAGGGCGTTGAGCCTTGCCAGCAGTTCCTTGATGTGAAACGGTTTACCCAGATAATCGTCAGCCCCGGCCTTGAATCCATCCACCCGTTCGTGCCAGCTATCCCAGGCGGTGAGGATCAGTACCGGCACGTTGTTGTTGCGACCGCGCCAGTTTTTCAGGACGACAAGGCCAGGCCGTTTGGGCAGACCGAGGTCGAGGATGACGACATCATAGGGCTCCTCGTCGCCCAGATATTCGGCCTCCTCGCCGTCGCGGGCAAGATCGACGGCAAAGCCGGCATCCATCAGGCTTTGTCGCAGTGACGCGGCCAGGGTTCGATCATCCTCCACCAGCAACAAGCGCACACGCTACTCCTTTGGTTGGCGCGCAAGCGGAAGACCGCTGACCGCGTCAAATCTCTCTTCCCAAACCTGGCCTGCGTCGTCAACCCATTCGATCTCGTAGAGGAGACGCCCCGCCCGTTGTTCCAGCTCGATCTCCAGAATGCGGCCACGCGCCATGGCCGGAATGGCCTGGATCACGCGTGCAAGGGGCAGGATCTTGCCATGTTGCACCAGGCGGCGTGCGGTTTCGTGATCGGTTGGCAGGGCGTCTCTCTCCTCCGCGCGCAAGGGGATGATCGGCAGGAGCAGCAGAGGCAGGACGACGACCCGGGCGCGCCGCTTTCCGCGCCCGTGGCTGGTTCGTTCAATCATCCCAGCGGCCCACGCCTGGAATCTTGACCTCATGTTCGTTGAATGATCCAAGCTCGGCCCGGGGGTGGCAGGCGTCGCAGCGGGCCAGCGAGCGCACCGCCGGATTTTCCTGCCAAACCTGGCGCGGCAGCTCGTGGTGTTTCCGACGAAAATAACCGCTCTCGGTGATGCGCAAGGGGGTTGCGTCTGCCTTGATGCTCCGCAACATGCCGCGCGCCCTGCCGATGGTGCTGTGTTCCGCGGCATGGTTGCGCAGCCAGCCGGTGAGCTGCTGTTGCGTCGCCGGGGTCAGTTCGGCGCTCTCACCGAAGTGGTTTTGCAAACCGGACATGAGTTTCTCCCAGGAGCGTTCCGGCAGCCACCAGGGTTGATAGGGGAAATGGCAGGATCCGCACTCCTTTTCGTAGAGCAGATCCTCCTCGGTGACGATCACCCCCTTGAGCGTTGTTTTGGCTCCGGCGGGGCTCTTTTCCGCGCCGTTACCGGTTGTCGCCTGCACCCCAAGAAGCAGGGTGCCACTCAGACATGAGAAAAACAGAAGGGTTCCGAGTATCTTCCTGATTCTGCTCATCGTTTTATCCTCTCCACGCGCGGTTTGTCTACAGGCCTTGCAGGTAGGTGAGAAAGTCCCCTTTCTCCTGTGGGGTACAGGGTCGACCCAGGGTCCAGGTGCAGTTGCGCTGGAACCATTTTTCAACTTCATCGGGGTTTTGCAGCCGAGCCGGGTTGGCTCCTGGTGACAGGGGGGCGATGGTCTTGCCGGTTCGCGGGTGAAGGCCGGGTTTGTTTGGATCGACGCCGTGGCAGGTTGTGCATTGCCGGACCTCCGAGGGTTTTTCTCCGGGGAATGTACCGTTGTACAGCGCCTTGCCGCGTGTGGCGTCAAACGCACTGGCCCCGGCCCCGCGATAACCGGCAAGCAGCGCCTCGACGACGGTGCCGCCGATGGCCGTGGCCGCGGCGAAGGTCAGCAGCACACCCGCGGCGAGCGTGGGAAGTTGTTTCAAGGCCGTTCCTCCTGGCATGGTTTGTAGCCGGTGATCATCGCCTTGACCAAATTTTCGCGCTGGTGAAACGAGGTGAAGGCCACCCCGCCCAGGTGCAGCAGAACCAAAACCAGCAGCAGCCCAGCGAAAAATTCGTGTCCCGACTCAAACCAATCGTTTTCTCCCGCGGCAAAGAGTGCCACCATCCCGGCCGCCAGGCCGCCGCCCTGATCGGCAGCGTGGGTGAGAATGCCGGAGAGGGTTGTCGCCAACAGGGTTGCCAGGAGCAGGATGACCATCATGCCGCCGGCCGGGTTGTGGCCGACAAACCGGGGCGCCGTGCCGGCAACGACGGCTTTGAGGTAATCCAGGGTTTGGGTTGGAGGTCGGACAAAATCGCGAAAGCGGGCGTGGGTCGGCCCCATCCATCCCCAAATCAGGCGAAACAGCAGCAGTCCCAACACGCCGTAACCGATGATGACGTGCAGCGTCAGCCACTTCTCCTCCAGCAGGAACAGGGCACCGACGCCCAGAACCAGCAACCCGTGGAACAGACGAAGCAAGGGGTCCCAAATGAGCACTTTGTGAATGACAGGCATGATCCTCTCCCGGTGATTGCGGTGAACTTGAGGGCAATCGTAGCAGGGCGAGGTGAATTCAAGCTGAACATGGAGAGGGAAAAATCAGCGGCTCATCGATCGTCACCCGAAGGGCGCCTCCGGTCGATTCAATCGCCACCTTGAACCTGGCGCGCAGCCTGGCGGCCGCTGATCACCGCCGATTCGACGGTCGCCGGCAGACCGGTGGCACACCAATCCCCGGCCAGGAACAGATTGCGCCAGGGGGTCAGGGGTCCCGGCCGCGCGGCGACGATGTCGGGCCAGGGTGCCAGGGTGGCCTGCACCATGCGCACGACGCGCCCGCGCATGGAACCCTCTTGCCCCAATCCTGGTGCCAGCGCGGCGACCTCCCGCTGGGCCTGCGCGATCAAGCGTTCTTTTGGCCAATGTACCTCGCGGTAGGCGCCGCTGATGACACCGCTGATGTGCGCCGGCTGATTCTCATCCTGACCCGCGAGCCGGCGATGATCAAACAACCAGTGACACATCGCGCCCGGCAAGCCGACCAGCGGTACCGGCAAGCCACCCGGTTGCGACCAGCGCATGTGGATCGAGACAATCGGCGCATAGGCCGGGGTCACCGGCCAACCAGGATGCCAGGCCGGCAGGATGCGCGACAACACGTGATGTGGCACGGCGGCGATCACCGCGCCGCGCACGCTGATGCGTTCGGTCGCCGTGACCACGGCCACCACGCGATCGCCCGCAACCTCCAGGTGCCGCACCGGGGTTTGGCAGCGCACCGTGCCACCTTGCCGTTCGATGGCCGTCTGGGCTGGTTCCGCGAGCAAACGCGACAGGGGCACGCGGGGCACGTAGGGTCGTCCGGCCTCGACCCCGCCATGCAGGATGCGATCGAGCACCGCCGCCAGCAGCCCGGCGTCGGCCGATGCCGGGGGTTCGTTGAGAATGGCCAGGGTGAGGGGTTCCCACAGGCGGTGCAGCAGGTTGGTGGATTGGCGATGTCTTTGCAGCCATTGTGTCACCGTCTCGCCGGGCAGCGGGGGTTTGCCGGTAGTCAGGGCGTATCCCGGGGCGAGGAGGCGCAGACGGTCATTCAACGTCAGACCAGGCAGACGCAACAGACCGGCAATCAGGTGCCAGGGTGCCGGCCACGCCGGGCAGGCGAGACGATACCCTCCGGTTTGCGGACTGAAAAAGGGAAAGGCCATCGCCTCCGCGCGCCAGAGGTGGGCATCGCTTCCAAGTTGGCGCAGAAGGTCGAGGGTCTCGGTGCAGGCGCCGAGGAGCAGGTGCGGACCGTTGTCAAACACCTCGCCGGTGTGGGGATCGCGGAAGGAGCGCAAACGACCGCCGGGGGTCTTGGCGGCTTCGAGTACCAGGGGGCGATGGCCGTGTCGCAGCAGGTGCAGGGCGGCGGCAAGGCCGGCGGCACCGGCGCCGAGGATGATGGGATTCAAGGCGATCTTCTTCCCTTCTTGAGCTTGTGGTGCCGTTTGAAGTTGGATCCAGGGCCATGCCCCGGCGAGGGATGCAGCCTACCGCATTTTCCGTTGACGTGTCTCTCATCGCCGAAGTAGGATGCCAAAACAATTCCATTATACTGGAAATATCGAATCAATGGCCCCCGACAAGCCATCGACAAACGCCGCCCTGACCCAAGAGAGATGCTCGCAGGCCTTCACACAACGAGGTGTATCCATGTCCGAACGCATCTTCAACGTGTTGTTTCTCTGCACAGGCAACTCCGCGCGCAGCATTCTGGCGGAATCCATTCTCAACCAGCCGCTGGTTGGCCGGGGACGCTTTCGCGCCTTTAGCGCGGGCAGTCACCCAACGGGGCGTGTGCATCCCCATGCCCTCGAACTTCTTGAGAAAAACCGACTCCCGATCACGGGTCTGCGCAGCAAGAACTGGGATGAATTTGCCGCGCCTGGTGCCCCGGATCTCGACTTTGTATTTACCGTTTGTGACAAGGCGGCGGGTGAAGTATGCCCCGTCTGGCCTGGTCAACCACTGACCGCGCACTGGGGCATTGAGGACCCGGCCGCCGCACTGGGCGACGAGGAGACGATTCGACGGGCCTTCTTTACTGCCTACAACCAGTTGCGGCGGCGGATTTCGATCTTTGCCTCCCTGCCGTTGGGTAAGCTTGCAGGCATTGCCCTCAAGCGTGAACTTGATGCGATCGGGCAGCTCTGACCGTACTCCCCTGTTCGGATACCCATGCCCGCAAGGCGTCCCCGACCCGCTTGATCACCGCCGGCCATCCTTCGCGCTCCTCTTGTCGGAAAAGGCGCATGACACCGGGATACCAGGGGGAATCGGACCGATGTTGCAACCAGCGCCAATCGACACCAATGCCGGGCAACAAAACCCAGCAGGGTTTGCCGAGCGCACCAGCCAGGTGCACCACGGCCGTGTCGACGCCGATGACCAGGTCAAGCTGGGCGATGATCGCCGCGGTGTCGGCGAAATCGACAACCTCCGATCCCAGATCGACCAGGGGTTGCCCCGGGGACGGGGAATCGCCTGCCTGCTCGGTTGCCGCTTTTTGCAAACCGATAAAGCTTACCCCGGTCACCGTCCACAAGGGGGCGAGGATGGCCACACCGGGCAGGGAGCGTTGGGCGTTGTTGACGTGGCCCGATGAGCCCCGCCACACCAACCCGACACGTAGCCCGGTGGTTGGCAGGCGGGGCGCCCAAAGCGCCATCCGCTCTGGCAGGGGGTGCAGGTAGGGAAGGGAAGCTGGGAGATTGTCGAGCGTGATGCGCAGATGCAGAGGGATGCTGAGCAGGAGGGTCCAGGCGTCGTGCGCGGGCAGATCCTCGATTTGGATGGCATCGTGGGCATGGAGATGATCCACCCCCAACCCTTGCGCGAAGAGCCCCTTGAGCGGCGCCTTGCACACCAGGGTGAGGGATCGCACGCCCAACTCCTTGAGAATGGGCATAAAGCGACAAAACTGTATCTCGTCGCCATACCCCTGCTCGTGTAGCACCAGGAGTGATTTGCCGCTTAAATTCTCTCCCTGCCAACGTGGAAAAGGAAGTCTGGGCAACAGCAGGACGGGATCCTTCTTGCCGATGTCGAAGCGGCTTTCGTAGAGCGGCCACCCTTCGGCGTAGCGACCGAGCGCGAGCAGGGAGATGCTTAAGAAAAAGAGGGCATCGGCATCCTGCCGGCGCCGGTGCAACGCTTCGAGAAAGACGGTAATCGCCTCCGCATGCCGCTGGCGTTTGGCGAAAAGATTGCCCAGGTTGAGATAACCCACCACCTGTTCCGGTTGCAGACGCAACGCCTGCCAGAAGGCAGCTTCGGCTTCGTCGTGGCGGCGGGTGAGGTCCAAGAGGTTACCGTAATTGTTGTGCGCCTCGGCCGATGTCGGGGCAAGCGTCAAGGCGACCTGGAACACCGCCTCGGCCTCGTCGAGACGCCCAAGCGCATGCAGCAGGCTGCCCAGGTTGTTGTGTGCCTCGACCAGGTCAGGTCGCAGGTGCAGCGCCTGTCGGTAGGCCTCTTCCGCTGCCGCGAACGCCTTGCGCCCTTTCAGGAGGTTGCCGAGATTGAGGTGGGCTTCGGGATAGTCGGGGCGCAGGCGCAGGGCGGCGCGGAAACAGGGTTCCGCCTCCACTGGTCGTTGCTGCGCGTCGAGGAGCACCCCAAGATTGTTGTGGATATCGGCAAGCTCGGGCGCCAGGATCAGGGCCTGCCGCCAGTGATGTTCGGCCTGGTCGGGTTGATCGAGACGCGCGGCGCAGATCGCTGCCACATTGAGCAGGGCGGCGTTGCCAGCATCAGTCGACAGCAGTTCTCGTGCAAGCAGGGAGGCCTCCACCACCCTGCCGGCCGCAAGCAGCGCCATGATCATGGAAAGGTTTTCTTCCATGCCCGCGTTTCGCTCAATCTGCCATGACCGGATCCTGTCTCATGACGGGATTCCCGCCCGCAGCCAGGCTTGCCAGGTGATCCACAATTTCGGTATCTTGCCCAGGGTGTAGGGACGCGCAAAGGGCTGGTAATCATGCGCGCCCAATCGCCGCGCATGGTGCCGATAGACCGCACTCATTGCGAGCGCCGGACGCAGCTTGCGCCGGCCGATGGTCGTGGCGAGTGCGTCGGCATGATGAAAATGTTCGGTCGCCACGGCCAGGAGACGCTCGTTCACCCGCCGCAACCCCGGTGTCCACTGTTCCGCCAGCACCACGTCCGGCGTCACGTCTTCCGTCTGAAGCCACTCCAGGGGGAGATAAATCCGTCCCATGCGTGCATCCTCGGCAATATCGCGCACGACGTTGACCAATTGCAACGCCGTTCCAAGGTGATGGGCGAAACGATCAACCGTGTCAGAGGCGGTAACACCGAAAATTTGCAACACCACCTGACCGACGGCAACCGCCACTCGGCTGCAGTAGATTTCAAGGTCAGCGAGGGTGACATAGCGCTTTCCGGCCAGATCCATCGCCATGCCGTCGAGAATGGCACGAAAAGGTTGGGGATCGAGGGTGATCCGGGCGTTGGCGCGGGCAATTTCGTGCGCGATCGGGTGTTGGGGCACGCCGGTGAAGGCACGGTCGATCTCATCGTACCACCAGGCGAGCTGTTGGCGGGCGATATCAGGATGGTAACCGCAATCGACACAATCGTCGACCGAACGGCAGAAGGCATAAAGGGCGTACAGCAAGCGTCGGCGCCCCTGCGGGCAGAGGGCGAGGGCGTGGTAGAACGAAGAACCCGAGTGCCGCGCGACATCCCGACAGTAGTCAGCCGGGGTCACGTAAGCACCCGGTGCAGGGCGCGCAGCAGGCAGCCCGCGCGGTCGCGACCGTTGAGATGATGGCGGATGCGCAGGGTGTTGCCGCCTGATGATTCAATCTTGTCGAGCACCGCCATGCCTGCCTGCCAAATCGCGGCCAGTTCCAGGTTGAACGGCCACGACAGGAGATCCACCAGCGGGTCGCCGGCGAGAAACAGCCGTCGCGTCTCCTCCACCAGGTAGAGCATCAGGGAACCGACCGCCGGCGAAAAACGGCGTTCGAGGATCAGGCGCTCATCGACGCCGAAACGTTCCATCTCCTCGCGCGGTACGTAGAGTGGACGCCCAAGCCAAGGGTCAAGGCCGAGATCCTGCCAATGGTTGGTCAGCTGCAGGGCGGTGCAGATGGCATCAGACCAGCGCAACCCCTCGGGTTGATCGACACCCGCGAAGTGCAGCACCACCCGCCCGACCGGATTGGCCGAATAGCGGCAATAATCTTCGAGCTGTTCGACCGTGTCGTAGCTTTTGTTGGTGACATCGAGGCGGAAGGCGATCAGGAGATCATACAGAGGCTTGGCGGCCAGTTCCGTTGCCTCGAAGGTATAGGTCAGTGCCCGGAAGATCGGGTGATCCGGCCGACCGGCTTCGGCCTGTCCGAGGCGGCGCGACCAGTCGTCGAGGAGTTGCAGGCGTTCGCCGGGTTCTCGCCCCGGAGTGTCGGCGAAATCATCAGCCAGACGCGCAAAGGCATACACGGCATGCAGGTAGGGCCGCACGCGCCGCGGGCTCAAGTAGGACCCGACCGGAAAGTTTTCCGGATGCCCGCGCACAACCGCCGTGCAATATTGGAAATCGGCGAGAAGGGTGCTCGGGATGGGTTTGATGGCGCGCATGATGGGGTCGTTGGCTGGGCTCGCCTTCAGGGGTTGCCCGGGGCGGAGTCGGGTGGTGATGTGGCCTCGGAGGCGTCAAGTTCCGCGTCGCCCATGGTCACCGTCTCCACCCGATTGCGACCGCCTTCCTTGGCACGGTAGAGCCCGAGATCGGCGCACTTGAGAAGACGCCCGGCCATCCATGGGATCCCCTCGCCCGAGGCCAACGCCTCCGCGTGGCGCGCGGTGTTGCAATCGGTCAGGCAGTCGGCCAGGGCGCACACCCCAAAGCTGGCTGTGGCCTGGATGTGCTGACCGCCGATTTTGAAGCGCAACGAGGCCACTTCGAGACGAATCTTGTTGGCGGTGCTGACGGCGGCGGCGAGGTCAGTTTCCGGCAGGATGATGGTGAACTCCTCGCCGCCAAAGCGGGCCAGGTAGTCCGATTGCCGCAGCTGACTGGTGGTCTGGTTGGCAACGGCGGCGAGCACCTTGTCGCCGACTGGATGGCCGTAGGTATCGTTGATGCGTTTGAAATGGTCGAGGTCGAACATGATCAGCGACAAGGGGAGCGCATGGCGGACACTGCGGGCAATCTCCCGCTCCAGCTGTTCGTCGAGGGCACGGCGATTGGGGATGCCGGTGAGACGATCGGTCAGGCTCTCGACCTTGGTCTGGGCCAGCTCGTGCGAAACCCGCACCAGAGCCTCCTGGGTTTCGCGCAGCTGCTGCTGGCTTTCGGCCAGTTTCTGGTTGACCTGCTGGGTGTGGTGTTTGAGGGATTCCGCTTCCCGCACCAGGAGTTCGCGCAGCTTGGCCAAGTCGGTGATGGTGCGCGACTCCTTGAGCCGCGCGATCGATCCGCCAAGCTTGCGATCAAGACCACCGGTCTGGAGGCGGACATCCTGAATGCAACCGGCCACCTCCGCCACCAGGGCGACGAAGGCCTCGCGCTCCTTGCGCCAGCTTTGTTGCAACGCCTCGCCCTCGCGGATGACACGATCGCAGAAGAGGGTGAGGGCCTGGATGAAGTCAGGATTTTCAACCTCTCGCGTGCGCTGCAACAGCCCGCGGACCTCGGTATCGATCCACGTCTCTCCCTGCCCCAGGACGCCGATACCCCGCAGCAGTCGTTCGACGATCTCCGGCGGCACGCCTGCCTGGCCGAGATCGGCCAGCTCGCGTTGCGCGGAGCTGCCGAGGCGCTCAAGCTTGGCCCACTCGTCGGCGGTTTCACGCAGCCAACGCGACACCACGCGCAGGGGTTCGAGGAAGCGCGGTTCAAACTCCTCTTCCGGCACGCCCCTGGCCAGATCTTTCAGGATGCGTTCGACCTCCTTTTGCCGGGCTACATCCCGGGCGAGAACGTATTTGACGCCATTGGTCAGAACCGAAATCAGCAAGCGTGTTGCCGGATGATCGCGTTGCACCTTGCCCAGGCCGATATCGAACATTCCCTCTCGCACAACCGTGTGCGCCTCCATCAAATCCGAATGGACACCGCGTAGGCGGCAACGCGACCCCGGGGCCTGGTGCCCCGAGGTTTGGTATGATCGTGGATCAGGGGGGTTGTGCGCGCCAGGCGGCCAACGCCTCCCGGGAGGCGGCAAAGGCTCCGCTTGCCCCGAAGTGGAAAAAGATCCACTCCACCGGCAGATCCGGCCAGCGCGCGTTCATGATCTCTTCCACCTCATCCCCCACCTCGCATATCAGCACACCCTCCGTGGTCAGGTGGTCCGGCGCCTGTTCGAGGATCGATGTCACCCAACGCAATCCATCCTCCCCCCCTTGCAGTGCCAGGGCCGGCTCGTGGTGGTATTCGCGTGGCAGGGCGGTAAAGGTGGCCTGCGGCACGTAAGGGGGGTTGGTGACGATCAGATCGTAACACTCCCGCTGCAGATTTTGAAACAAATCCGCCTGCAGCAGACGGATGCGGCCGCCAAGGCGTAAGCGATCACGGTTGATGCGCGCGACGGCCAGGGCTTTTGTCGAAATATCGCTCGCATCGACCAACGCCTGGGAAAGGCCGTGGCCAGCGCTACTGCCAGGCAGCCGCTGCCGGTGCCGAGGTCGAGTACCCGGCGCACCCGTGCAGGGTCAAGCCAGGGGGAGAATCCGTCCGGATCGTCGAAGATGTTTTCGATGCAGGAGCGGGGAATAAGCACCCGCTCGTCGACGTAGTAGCGCTGGCCGGCGAAAAAGGCCTCGCGCGTCAGGTACGGTGCCGGCAGGCGGGTGCGGATGCGCCGGCCGATCAGGTCCCAGGCCGCGCGACGCTCGGCCGGCGTGACGCGGCTGTTGGCGGCGGCGGCGTCGGCTTCCGCGAGTGGCACGGAAAGTGCGTGGCAGACGAGGTATTCAGCCTCCAGAAAGGGATCTTGCAGACCATTGGCGTGGCAGAGGTTGGCGCGGCGCAAGCGCATTGCCGCCTGCCGGGTCAACTGGCGCAGCGTGAGGGCACGCAATCGGGGGGATTTAAGGGCAGGTTTTTTGACGGCCATGGCGCGCATCGGTGGGCGGCTTGAGATCGCAAACGGACCTCATGATACCATTCCGATTCGGAAATCCAATGCAAGGAGTTTTTTTTTTGACGTCTCTCGCGGCCGGGCTTGTCGTTCTGGCCGGAGGTGGCGTACCATTTCCGTCGGTTTTTTGACAATGTCGTTGTTTTTGGCGGATTAGGCGCGCGTCGGTTACCGATTGGTCTTTTTTGTGTTGCACGGATGCTTACGCTCTCAGGAGGGGACGTGAACGGCATGATCGGACAATCGCCGTCCATGCGGCGGCTTTTCAAACTCATCGAACGCGTCGCCGCTACCGATGCCACGGTGCTGATTCAGGGCGAAAGTGGCACCGGCAAGGAGCTGATCTCCAGAGCCATTCACGAAGGATCGAGCCGCAAGAACGGGCCCCTGGTTCCGGTCAACTGCGGGGCAATCCCCGAGGACCTGTTGGAATCGGAGCTGTTCGGGCACGTCAAGGGGTCGTTCACGGGCGCGGCGTTCACGCGCAAGGGACGCTTCGAGGCGGCCAGGGATGGAACCCTCTTCCTGGACGAAATCGGTGACATGAGCCCGAAACTCCAGGTGAAGATGTTGCGCGTCTTGCAGGAGAAGATTGTCGAGCCGGTGGGCGGGGTGACGCCAATCCCGGTCAACGTGCGCGTCATCGCCGCCACGAATAAAAATCTGGAGGAAGAGGTCGCCAACGGCAACTTTCGCGAGGATCTCTTCTATCGCCTCAACGTCGTGCCTCTGCATGTTCCCCCCTTGCGTGACCGACCGGAGGATATCCCCCTCCTGGTCGAACACTTCTCCGCCCAGTTTGCCCAGGTGCAAAATCGCGACAAGATCGTCCTGACGCCGGAGATTCAGAACCTTTTTCTCCGCTACGGCTGGAAAGGCAACGTGCGCGAAATGCAAAATCTGGTCGAGCGTCTGACCGTCCTGTGTGAAGGCGAGGTCACGCTGGATGATCTGCCCATACGCATGATCGAACAGGGGATGGACGCGGATGACGACCGGCCGATTCCCGCCTCGGAGTTTGCCATCCCCAGCCTGGAGGACGGGGTGGGCACCGACTTCAACCGCGAAGTCGAGGCCTACGAGAATCAACTCATCCTCAACGCCCTGGATCAAACCAATTGGAACAAGAACAAAGCCGCTCGCCTGCTCAATCTCAACCGCACCACCCTGGTGGAAAAGATCAAGAAGAAGGGCCTTGAACGCTTGGAGAAAAAATAGGGGCGTCTGGCTGCCGATCCTGTTTTTTTTGTGGATCGGCTGTCTCCCCCGCCCGGTTGATGCCGCCCTCGTCCACACCCTGGAGGAGAATGGCCAGCGCGATGTTTTTTCCTTTCCCCTGATCGCCGGGCAGAAGGAACCAAGCCTGGAGCTTCTCGATCCGCTCACCCTGCGCGTCACCCTTCCCGGGCAGAAAACCCTCCCCTACGACAAAAAGGAGATGGCCAAGGCCAACCTGGTCGAGGCCCTCCGGGTGGAGGAGATTCGCGAAGGCGACGAGATGGGGCTCTATCTGATCCTGACGCTGAAAGAGCCGCTGCTCGACTTTTATGGTCGTGCCCCGCCGGTGGCTGATCGCACCGAGGCCAGGGCAAAACCGCCGATCTACCGCCTGAGCATTGAGCGGCCGGTCACCCCGAGCGTCACCGGTCCGGTACGCATTCTGGGCGGGCGCATCCTGCCCGGTCGCGACGGCACGCTTGTCGTCTTCTCCGTCACCGGCCCGGTGCAGATACACCCGACCATCGACTACGGTGCTGGCATCCTGAAACTCGTCTGGACCGGGGCGAGCGAGGCCCCGAGTTGGCAGCCGCCCCCCCCCGCCGGCCTGGTCGAACGCCTCCTCGACTATCCGTTTGCCAAGCACGTGGAGATGGAACTCTCCCTGAACAAGGCGGCCGGGCAGGCCTACTTCTACGCTGAACCACAGGCG
>PEAJ01000045.1 GCA_002753495.1 Magnetococcales bacterium HA3dbin3
GGAACCATGCAGGGACATTGCCAGCAACAGACGCGCGGTCTCGTTGCCCGGTTCGCTCATCAAAACGCGCTCCAGCGGAAATACCGCCGTCCCATAATCCTTGAGGTGACACAACACCGACCCAAGAACCAGGTCAAAGGCCGGATTGCCGGTGTACTTATCCTCCAAAGGCGTCAAAACAATCAGGGCCTGCGCATACTCACCCGCATACAGGTGGGTCAGCGCCCCCTGCCAGGGGACACTCCCCTTCTCCGCCGCCTGCCCATGCCACGGCGTCGCCAGCACCACCCACAGCGCCAGCAACCCCCTTCCCGCCATCGTCCTGAAGGAAAACATGACACCCTCATGTGTAGAGTGAAGAAATGAAACTCCCCGCCCGCCCTGGGAGTTTCTAACAGTGGTCAGAAATGATTACAATAAAATAATTTTTTATCCCGACCCGACCACCCCACCCAACCGGTCAATCCCGAGCAGACGCACAATCGCCGGCCAATGCAAGTTTTGTTCAACGGCCAGGGCCAGGCGATCAAAATCCATCTCGCGGCGCCGGGCAAGGTCGATGATCGGCGCCACCGCCAAACCGGCCCACGCAAGCAAAGCCTGACACCCGGCCGGATGATCGAACAGGCCGTGCAGGTAACTGCCCAGGAGCTGACCGTCGGCGGAGATCGCCCCATGCGGTCGCCCGTCGAGCACCATCGCCGGGCGCTCAAGGGCCGGGCCTTCACTCTGACCCATGTGGATTTCATAGCCGGTCACCGCGGCACCGCCTGGCACGAGATGACCGCTGACGTTGGTCAGGGTCTTCGCACCACGAAAGCGCGTGGTCAGCGCCAGCCAACCGAGGCCGGGGTCGCTGCCGGCCGGACCTTCGACACCCTCAGGATCCTCCAGGGTGGTACCCAGCATCTGGAAACCACCGCAGATGCCGATCACCTTGCCGCCATAGCGCAAATGCCGGGCAATCGCCGCCTCCCAGCCATGCGCGCGCAGCCAGGCAAGATCGGCGCGCGTGCTCTTGCTGCCGGGCAGGATGATCAGATCCGCGGCCGGCGGTGGTTGGTCACCTTCGCCCCAGAGCAGCTCGACCCCGGGATGCAGGCGCAAGGGGTCAAGGTCGGTGTGGTTGCTCAGGCGCGGCAGACGCGGCACGAGCACGCGCAGCCGCCGCTTCGCATCCGCCGCCACCATGCGCGCCGGATCGCGAAAAAAACTATCCTCGGCGGCAAGGTAGAGATCGGGCAAAAAGGGCAGCACCCCGAAAACCGGCTTGCCGGTCCTGGCCTCCAGCCAGTCAAGGCCGGGGCGTAAGAGGGCGATATCACCGCGAAACTTGTTGATGACAAACCCCTTGACCCGGTCGCGTTCGGCCGGGGTTAAAATCTCCAGGGTGCCGACAAACTGCGCAAACACACCGCCACGGTCGATGTCGCCGACCAGGATCACCGGGCAATCCACCCGCTCGGCAAACCCCATGTTGGCAAGATCCCCTTCGCGCAGGTTGATCTCGGCCGGGCTGCCCGCCCCCTCGATGAGCAAAACATCACAGCGCTTGCGCAGGCGTTGGCAGGCGTCGAGGGCATGGGCGAGCGCTTGCGGCTTGAATTGGCGATAGGCCTGGGCATCAAGATTGGCCACCGGCCGCCCCTGCACAATCACCTGCGACCCGATATCGGAGTTGGGCTTGAGGAGGATGGGGTTCATGTCGGTGTGCGGCTCAAGCCCGCAGGCCTGCGCCTGCACCGCCTGCGCACGACCAATCTCACCGCCGTCGCTGGTGACGGCGCTGTTGAGGGCCATGTTCTGCGGCTTGAACGGAGCAACGCGCACGCCGCGCCGATGCAAAAATCGACACAGCGCCGTCACCAGGAGCGACTTGCCGGCATCGGAGGTGGTCCCCTGGACCATAAGCATCGCGGCACTCATGACGCGGAGGGCGTTTCGGATCCAGAGCTGGAGCTGGAGCTGGAGCTGGAGTCGGCGCCGGCGATGGCGTCGGGGTCGGCGTGATCGCCGGCGACCAAATGATCGTCCAAGTCGTATTTATCGGTATAGCCGCGCGGCGTGATCATCAACCCTGCACGCACAAACGTCCGCTGATTGCCGATCAACACCGTGCTCTGCATGTTGAGGCTGGCAACATCCATCGTCGCCAGGGTGGTCAGGATCACCGCCTGCGTCTCGCGGTAGGCGGCAGTGACCAGGGCCACCGGCGTCGCCGGCGCCCGATGCCGCAAAAACACGCTGCGCGCGCGTTCGATCTGCCAGGTGCGGCGCCCGCTCCGGGGGTTATAGAGGGCGGTGACAAAATCGGCGGCGGCGGCGGCCTCCAGGCGCTTTTCAATCCGTGGCCAGGGGGTGAGCAGGTCGGAAAGCGAGATCGCGCAAAAATCATGCGTCAGCGGCGCCCCGACCAGGGCGGCGCAGGCGCTCAAAGCGGTGACACCGGGGACCACATCGAAACGCACGCCACCATCGGGCTGCCAGCCGGCATGCAGGAGCATCTCCAGCAGCGGCCCGGCCATGCCGTAGATACCGGCATCACCGGAGGAGACCAGGACCACGCGCCGACCGGCCATGGCCAGACGACAGGCCTCGGCGCAGCGCTCAAGCTCCGCGCGCATCGGGCTGGCGATCACCTCCTTGCCGGTCAGCAAATCGGCGACCAGGCGCAGGTAGGTCTTGTAGCCGATGACAATCTCGGCGGCGGCGATCACCTCCCGCGCGCGCGCCGTCATCTGCGCCACCGCGCCAGGACCAAGGCCGACAACACTCAAAGACCCCCGTTTGCCGTCAGACATGCGCAACCCTCCCCACCACCGGCCCCGGCGCCAGGGCGATGGTGACATTCTTGCCGTCGGCGCCGCACCAGGTTTGTTTGGTCACCAGGAGATCATCGGCCCGGCGACCGGTAAGCAACAGCACCGCCGCCTCGGCCACCGACGGCGTGCCGACATGCGCGGCCACCGTCGGCGATGGATTGGGCACCGCAACTTGAGCCAGTTGCGCGGCGCTGAAAAGATGGAGCGGCAGGGCGCGATCGCTCGCCAGGGCACGAATCGCCGGTTCGTCTCCCTTGAGATCGAGCGTGGTCAGGGCAATGACATCCTCCAGGCTTAAGCCACGCGCCGACAACACCCGATCCAGCGCCTCGGCCAGGGTGACCAGGGAGGTGTGGCGATCGCAGCCAATGCCCAGCACCAGGGGCTCTCCCTGCCCTGGTGGCGGACGATAAATGACCAGCCGCCCCTGCCAGAGGAGACGCGCCACCTCCGGCAGCGGTTGCCGTGTGATCCAGAGCAGCGCCTGGTGACGCGTCGGATCGGCCTGGGTGATCGTGCCGATCTCCTCGATGTGTTCCGGCCAGGGTTGCCACGCCTCCCGCCAGCGCCGGCTGCCACTCTCTTGCAGCAGGGCAACCGGGTCGCCGTTGACCACCCGCGCCGCGCACCAGGTGAGGGCGGCGGGTTCGGCCTCGACCTGCCACCGCCACGCCTGACCAAGGAGATCGACCGCCGGCAGAGAGGCGACGTCCGAGGCGGTGGTGACGACGGCGGTCGCGTCGAAAAACGCCGCCAACGCACGCGCATGTGCATTGGCCCCGCCGATGTGCCCGGAGACAACCGGGATGACAAACCGGGCTCCCTCATCGATTGCCAACACCGCCGGATCCTCGCGCTTGGAACGCAACTCGGGGGCGATCAGGCGCACGACAACCCCCAGGGCGGCAAAGATGACCAGCGGATTGCAGCTCCGAAACAGTTCGGCGATGTGCGCGCGCAACGGCCGGACGAGCACGCGATCCGCCGTCAGCGCGCCATCCACGCCATCGAGAACAAACAGCCGCGCCTCCGGCCACAGCCCGGCGCGCAGGCGGGCGGCATGTTCGGCGCCGCGTCGTGTCACCGCCACCAGGGCGGGTTTGACATCGCCGCGCGGGTTGTTCAAGGGGGAGGACACGGCGGCAGGTTCGAAGCCCCAGCGCTCTCCTCGCTGGACAAATGACCGGGACCCAGTTGCCCCGAGTAGCGCAGGCGCATGACGTTCTGCACGGTGCCACACAGGAGGTTCGGGGCCAAACCCCGGGCGCGCCCCGACTCATCGCCGCCGGTGGATCGAGAAAAATCAAACTGCGAGGGACGCGTCAGGGACTGGCTGACGGTGTCCGCCCCGCCGGACGCCGCCCCGCCGAGCGATGGCCCGGACGGGCGCATCACCCCGCCGCCGGACTCCGACCCGGGCGTGATGGCCAGCGGCGAAAAAAGCCCCGGTTGCCCCCCTCCGGTTGCCCCCCCCTCCTCGGCGAACGACCCCGCCCAGGCTGGCATGATCGGCAACAAAAAAACGGCAAACAACATCAGCGGACGCAGTGGGTTCATCGCGGTGCCATCCCTCGCCTGTCTCAAATCGGGTTTCCATTTTCGACGCGGGAGTCTACCAGGAAATGGCCCCCGTTGTGTAGAGTCGCGCATGCCCCTTTCGCATCAACGACGCACACCCGCCAAAGTCGGAGCGAAATCCAGCCCTTCCCTCTCCTTGCCACCCGCGGCCGCGCGGTTTGCCGCCTACTCCACCGTCACGCTCTTCGCCAGGTTGCGCGGCTGGTCGACATCGGTCCCCTTGAGTACGGCGATGTGATAGGCGAGCAACTGCAACGGGATGACATAGAGCAGCGGGGCGATGAAATCCCCACTCGTATCAAGCGTGATGCTGAAATCGGCCGCTGCCGGCGTCCGCTGCCCGGAACCATTGCTGGAGATCAGGACGACCCTGCCGCCGCGCGCCTTCACCTCCTCCAGGTTGCTCGCCACCTTCTCGAACAGCGGGTCGCGCGGGGCGACCACCACCACCGGCAGCTCCTCGTCGATCAGGGCAATCGGTCCATGTTTCATCTCACCCGCCGCGTACCCCTCGGCGTGGATGTAGGAGATCTCCTTGAGCTTCAACGCCCCTTCCAGGGCGATCGGGAAGCAGCTGCCGCGACCGAGAAAGAGAAACCCGGTGGCATGCATCAGCTCGCGCGCAATGCCCAGGATGGCCTCGTCATGGGTGAGGATGCGCTCCATGTGGCCGGCCACCCCCTGCAACTGCGCAACCAGCTCCTGCTCCTGGTGCGGGGCAAGCCGTCCCTGCGCGCGACCAAGGGCGATGGCCAGGCAGGCGAGAACCGCGAGCTGCGTGGTGAAGGCCTTGGTCGAGGCGACGCCGATTTCGGGTCCGGCGCGGGTGTAAAGGACGGCGTCGGCCTCGCGGGCGATGCTCGACTCCGGGACGTTGACAATCGCCAGCACCGGCTGCCCCGCCGCCTTGACGTGACGCAGGCAGGCCAGGGTATCGGCGGTTTCGCCGCTTTGCGAGATGACCACCGTCAGGCCGTTCTCGGCCAGCGGCGGCTGGCGATAGCGAAACTCCGAGGCGACATCGACCCCGACCGGAATACCAGCCAACCCCTCGATCCAATATTTGGCCACCAACCCGGCATGGTAGGAGGTGCCGCAGGCGACGACGTTGACAAACCGCACCCGACCCAGATCCGGCTGCGTGGGAAAATCAACGATGCGCCGGCTGGCATAATCGAGAAACCCCTGCAAAGTCTGGGTGATCGCCGTCGGCTGCTCGAAAATCTCCTTCTGCATGAAGTGGCGGTAGGGCCATTTTTCGGTCAATTCGGCGCTGACCTGTGACTCCTTGACCGCGCGTTCGACCGTCTGGCCGGCCAGATCGACGATCTGGTAGCTCTCGCGGTGCAGGATGGCAATGTCGTTGTCGTTGAGATAGACCATGCGCCGCGTGTAGGGCACGAGCGGCGTGGCGTCGGAGGCGATGAAGTTTTCGCCATGCCCAAGCCCGAGGATGAGCGGGCTGCTGCGCCGAGTGGCCACGAGCAGGTCGGGATGATCGAGAAAGAGAATCCCCAAGGCAAAGGCGCCGGTCAGGCGCGGCAGGGTCAGGCGCACGGCGGTGACCGGATCGTCGCCCTGCTCCAGGCGTTGTTCAATCAGGTGCGGGATGATCTCGGTATCGGTATCCGAAAGCAGCTTGACCCCGCATGCCGTCAACTCACGACGCAGTTCGAGGTAGTTCTCGATGATGCCGTTGTGCACCACCACCACCTTCGCCGAACGGTGCGGGTGGGCGTTGCGTTCGGTCGGCGGGCCGTGCGTCGCCCAGCGGGTGTGGCCGATGCCGACAAAACCGACCAGCGGCTGGCTGGTGAGCTGCTCGCGCAGGTTGGAAAGCTTGCCAACCGCGCGCCGCACCTGGATCGCCGACTGGTAAACCACGGCAACACCGGCGGAGTCGTAGCCGCGATATTCGAGGCGTTTGAGCCCCTCCATGAGGAGGGGGGTGACGTTACGCTCGCCGATGGCGCCGATGATGCCGCACATGCCGGATTCTCCATGCGAATGGGTGGCGGTCGGTCATCGCCGAACCGGCACCGGGTCCATGCCTGATCAAACGAGCGGAAAAGCCGATTACTTCCCATCCTTGCGCCGTCGCGCGTGCCACTCCGGGATCATCCGCTGCGGCGACCGCGCCAGGGCCAGAGCCCCCGGCGGCACATCGCGCGTCAGGGTCGTGCCGGCGCCCACCACCGCGCCGGCGCCGATACGCACCGGTGCCACCAGCTCGGTGTTGGAGCCGATGAAAACATCATCGTCGATGATCGTCGGATGCTTGTGCGTGCCATCGTAGTTGCAGGTGATGGTGCCGGCGCCGACGTTAACGTTCTGCCCGATCTGGGCATCGCCAATGTAGGTGAGATGATTGACCTTGGAGGCGAAACCGACGACCGACTTCTTGATCTCGACAAAATTGCCGATCCGCGCCTTGGGCCTAAGGATCGCCCCCGGCCGCAGCCGGGCGTAGGGTCCGATCGTGTTCGGTCCCTGCAACTCCGCCCCTTCCAGGTGGCAAAAGGCGAGAATCTCGCAGTCGTCGCCGATCCGACTCGATGCCAGCTGACAGTAGGGCCCGACACGACACCCCTGTCCGATCGTCACCCCGGGTTCGATGATCACACCCGGCAGGATGGTGCAGTCGGCGCCGATCTTGACATCGCCGGCCAGCCAGCAGGAACCGGGATCGAGGAAGGTGACGCCGCTTTCCATCAGGCGCGCCACCAACCGGTCACGAAACGCTGCCTCCATCGCCGCCAGTTGCTGCCGGCTGTTGATCCCGGCCAGGGCGACGCTGTCCCGATGGTGAAACACGCCGACCGACTTGCCACCCATGGTCGCGTCGCGCACCGCCATGGCGATGATGTCGGTCAGGTAATACTCCCCCTGCGCATTGTGCGGGGTGATCTGCCGCAACCAGTTTTCCAGACGATCCATCGAGAGGCAGTAGGTACCGGTGTTGATCTCGGTGATCGCCCGCGTCTGGGCATCGGCATCCTTCTCCTCGACCACGCGCAGCAGCTGGCAATCGGCGCCGCGCACGATCCGCCCGTAGCCATCCGGCGGCACCTGCGTGGTGGTGACCAGGGTCAGGGCACGCTGATGCCGACGATGATCCTCCAACAGGGCGGTCAGGGTCGCGGTGTCGAGCAGCGGGGTGTCGCCACTCAGGATCAACAGGTCGCGCTGGTGGGCATCCGTCAGGTTAGGGAGCGCCGGCAGGGCGGTGAGCACGGCATGCCCAGTACCCAACTGCTGCTCCTGGTCGACCCAGGTGATATCCGGGGCGGCGAGCCGGGATTTGACCTCATCAGCACCGTGGCCGACAACGACGACGATGCGCGACGGCCGCAATCCCCGCGCCGATGCAAGGACATGCGCCAGAAGCGGCTGAAAGGCGAGCGGATGCAGCACCTTCGGCACGGCGGAGCGCATCCGCGTGCCACGGCCGGCGGCCAGGATCAGGACAGCGCAATCATGCATGAACCAACAACCCCCCAGCACGCACGGCGAGACTCCGACAAGACCACGACCACACGACGGGCGGGGGCAGTCACAACCACCACCCCGCTTTGCGCTTTAGCGCTGCGTCGCGGTCAAGGCGCAGCAGGCCTCGGCGAAAGCCAGACGCTCCTGACAAGCCGTGTAGGCCGGATCCTCGGCGGAGACGCCGTGCGCGGCCCCCTTGGCCTGCTCGAGTTCCCGCTGTGCCGCCTTGGGGTTGAGTTCCTTCTCGGCGATGGCCTGATCGACCAGGATCGTCACCTGGTTGCGGTGCACCTGGGCAAACCCGCGCGAGACGACATAGCGTTGGCCCTTGCCCGGTTCACCAATCACCAGCTGACCGGCCTTGACGCCGGAGAGCAGCGGGGCATGTCCGGGCAGAACGCCGAACAACCCATCCTGCCCGGGAACGGTGACCATGCCAGTATCGATGGTCAGGAGCAACTTTTCCGGTGTCACCACTTCCAGTTTGAGCGTATCCATGGTCTTCCCTCACGCGCTAAGGGGCTACTGCGCCAGGCGCCGGGCCTTTTCCTTGACCTCGTCCATGGTGCCGACCATGTAGAAGGCCGCCTCGGGCAGGTCGTCGTATTTCCCTTCGACCACATCCTTGAACCCCTGGATGGTCTCCTTCAGGGGCACGAGCACCCCCTTCTGACCAGTGAAGGCCTCGGCGACGTGGAAGGGCTGGGAGAGGAAGCGTTGGATCTTGCGCGCGCGACCAACGACGAGCTTGTCATCTTCGGAGAGCTCGTCCATGCCAAGGATGGCGATGATATCTTGCAGGGACTTGTAGGTTTGCAGGGTGCGCTGCACTTCGCGAGCAACCTTGTAGTGCTCCTCGCCGACAACGCGCGGATCGAGGATGCGCGAGGTGGAGTCGAGTGGATCGACCGCCGGGTAGATGCCGATTTCGGCGATCTGCCGCGAAAGCACGGTGGTGGCGTCAAGATGCGAGAAGGCAGTGGCCGGCGCCGGGTCGGTCAGGTCGTCGGCGGGGACGTAGATCGCCTGCACCGAGGTGATCGAGCCGTTCTTGGTGGTGGTGATGCGCTCTTGCAAGGCGCCCATGTCGGTGGCGAGCGTCGGCTGATACCCCACCGCCGACGGAATGCGCCCGAGCAGCGCTGACACCTCGGATCCGGCCTGGGTGAAACGGAAGATGTTGTCGATGAAGAGCAGCACGTCCTGCCCGGCCATGTCGCGGAAGTATTCGGCGATGGTCAGGCCGGTGAGACCGACGCGGGCGCGCGCGCCCGGGGGCTCGTTCATCTGGCCATAGATGAGGGCGGCCTTGGAATTTTTCCAGTTGCCCGGGTCGATGACCTTCGATTCGATCATCTCGTGGTAGAGGTCGTTGCCTTCGCGGGTGCGCTCGCCGACGCCGGCGAACACCGAGAAGCCGCCGTGCCCCTGGGCGACGTTGTTGATGAGCTCCATGATCAAGACGGTCTTGCCGACGCCGGCGCCGCCGAAGAGGCCGATCTTGCCGCCCTTGGCGTAGGGGGCGAGGAGGTCGATGACCTTGATGCCGGTCTCCAGGATCTGCGCCTCGGTCGACTGGTCGACGAAGGCGGGGGCGGGACGGTGGATGGGCAGGAACTCCTGCGTTTCCACCGCGCCGAGGCCATCCTGCGGGTCGCCGACGACGTTGAGGATGCGCCCGAGGGTGGGGTTGCCGACCGGGACGCGGATCGGCGCGCCGGTGTCGACCGCCTCCTGGCCGCGAACCAGACCATCGGAGCTGTGCATGGCGATGGTGCGCACCGTCCCCCCGCCCAGGTGTTGGGCCACCTCCAGGACGACGCGCTCGCCGTCGGGGCGTTTCAGGTGCAAGGCGTTGAGGATGGCAGGCAGCTCACCCGAGAACCGGACATCGACCACCGGGCCGACCACTGAAACGACCTTGCCTGTTTTTTCGCTCATCACGAAAGCTCCGTTGCCAAGAAGAAAAATCGTTCAAAACCGGGGCGGCGCGCGAGGGCTCGCGCGAAGACTACCCCTTCAGGCTCTCCGCGCCACCGATGATCTCCATGAGCTCGGTGGTGATGGCGGCCTGGCGTGTACGGTTGAACTGGATGGTCAGGCGACGGATCATGTCGCCGGCGTTGCGGACGGCATTGTCCATGGCGGTCATGCGCGCGCCATGTTCCGAGGCGTCGGACTCGACCAGCGCCTGAAAGATCTGCACGGCGACGTTGCGCGGCAGCAGGACATCCAGCAGCTCCTCCTCGGAAGGCTCGTAGAAGAAGCTCTCCACCTCCGGCTGCTGACCCTTCTTGCCAGCGGCAGCCGGCTTCTCCGGCGCCGGCGGCGGCACCGGAATCACCTGGCGCCAGGTCAACTCCTGGGCCATGGCCGACTTGAAGGTGTTGAACACCGCAAAGCAGATGTCAAACTCCCGATTGTCGAAGGCGCGGATCAGGTCAGCCGCCACCTCCTGCTCCGCCACCTGGAAGGAGAGCCTCCGCCCAAGACCCGCGTGAACCTTCCGGATCTGGGCACCAAACTGGCGCTTCAGGACATCATGCCCCTTGCGGCCGACGCAGGTGATCGAGACCTGAAACCCCTCTTGCTGCAAGCGCGCAACCCGGCTGCGCACGGCGCGCACCACCGAGCTGTTGAAGCTGCCGCACAGGCCGCGGTCGGAGGTAAAGACCACGAGCTCCACCCGGCGGCCGCTTTCACCACGGCCGGCGAGCAAGGGCGGTGCATTCTCCTGGTCGCCGACCGCCGTCGCCACCGCGCGCAGGATGCGCTGCATGCGCTCGCTGTACGGCCTGGTGGCCAGGGCCCGCTCCTGGGAGCGGCGCAGCTTGGCCGCCGCGACCATCTTCATGGCCTTGGTGATTTGCCGCGTGCTCTTGACGGAACGGATGCGGTTCCTGAGAACTTTGAGATTGGCCATGGCCCGGGCTTCCCGTTACGACGAGGTGTGCATGAGGCTCTGCACCACTTCGAGTTCCTCGATGGTGGGCGGAACGTCGGCGGCGTCGTGTTCGTTGAACCGGGCGATGATGGCGGCCAAGGCGGCGGTCAGGGCCTTCTCGGTCGCCTCGCTGATCTTCTCCTCCTTGCGGATGGTATCGAGCAGCTCCTGCTGACTGCCACGGAAGTGTTCAAGGATCACCTGTTCGACCTGGGAGACCTTGCGCACGACGATGTCATCGAGCATCCCCTTGGTGCCAGCGAACAGCACCACCGCCTGCTCTTCCATCGACAGAGGCTGATACTGGGGCTGTTTGAGCAGCTCCATGAGGCGTTCGCCGCGGTGGATCAACTTGCGCGTCGAGGCGTCGAGGTCGGAGCCGAACTGGGCAAAGGCCGCCATTTCACGAAACTGGGCAAGATCAAGGCGCAAAGAGCCCGCCACCTGCTTGGTCGCTTTCACCTGCGCCGAACCACCGACGCGCGACACCGACAGACCAACGGAGATCGCCGGCCGCATGCCGGAATAGAAGAGGTCAGCCTCAAGGAAGATCTGGCCATCGGTGATGGAGATGACGTTGGTCGGGATGTAGGCCGAAACGTCGCCGCCCTGGGTTTCGATGATCGGCAGGGCAGTGAGCGAACCGCCGCCATTGGCATCGTTCAACTTGGCCGCGCGCTCCAGCAGGCGCGAATGGAGATAGAACACGTCGCCCGGATAGGCCTCGCGGCCGGGGGGACGACGCAGGATCAAAGACATCTGACGATAGGCCACCGCCTGCTTGGAAAGATCGTCGTAGATGATCAGCGCGTGCATGCCGTTGTCGCGGAAATACTCGCCCATGGCGCAGCCGCTGTAGGGCGCCAGGAACTGCATCGGCGCCGGATCCGAGGCGGTGGCGGCGACGACGGTGGTGTACTCCATGGCGCCGTAGGTTTCCAGGGTCTTGACCACCTGCGCCACCGTCGAGCGCTTCTGCCCGATCGCGACGTAGACGCAGTAGACCGGCTTGGCGGTCTGGTGGGTGCGCTTTTGATTGATGATCGTGTCGATGGCGACCGCGGTCTTGCCGGTCTGCCGGTCACCGATGATCAACTCGCGCTGACCGCGACCGATCGGCACCAGGGCGTCAAGCGCCTTCAGCCCGGTGTAGAGCGGCTCATGCACCGATTTGCGTGGCAGGATGCCCGGGGCGATGGTTTCGACCAGGCGGCGCTCCTTGGAGTCGATCGGCCCCTTGCCATCGATCGGGGCGCCGAGGCCGTCGACGACGCGGCCAAGCAGCGGCTTGCCAACCGGAACATCGACGATGCGCTGTGTCCGCTTGACCATGCTCCCTTCGTGAATGTGGGTGTCGTCGCCGAAGATCACCACGCCGACGTTGTCTTCCTCGAGGTTGAGGGCCATCCCCTGGGTCCCATCCTCAAAGGCGACCAACTCGCCGGCCATCACCTTGTCCAGGCCGTAGACCCGGGCGATGCCATCGCCGACGGCAAGAACCTGCCCCACCTCGGAGACCTCGGCTTCCTGGCCAAACTCGGCGATCTGTTTCTTGAGGATGCTGCTGATTTCGGCGACGCTGATCTGCATCACTTACCCCGTCATGTGAGCTTTGAGACGATGCAATCGGCCGCGGATGGAGTAATCCCACATCACGCTGCCAATCCTGACCACAAGACCCCCGAGGAGGTCGGGTTTCTCTTCCACTTCAACGGCGGCCTGGCTGCCCGTAACCTCGGACATGACCGTCTCCAGGCGTTTGATGTGCACCTTGGTGAGAGGCATGGCCGTCTGCACGTTGACGACGACGCGGCCCCGCCGCCGATCGACATCGGCGCGATAGGCAGCGACGACCTCGCCAATCTGGGACATGCGCCGCTTCGCGACCAGCAACCTGAGAAAATTCCCGGTCAGGGGCGCGGGAGCGGCCTGACTCAGGTAGGTCTCCACCGCCGCCCGTTGATCCTTCAGGGCCACGGTGGGCGTGGTCAGCAGCGCGGCCAGGCCGGGGGTGATCGTGTACACCTCCAGGAAGGCCGCCAGGTCATCGCCAACAGCGTCGAGCACATCCTGCTCCGTGGCCAGTTCGACCAGGGCGGTCGCATAGCGCTTTGCCAGTGTACCAGCTTGCACGTTTTGCTCCCTTGTTCCAGAATCAGGGCCAAGCCATCGTCCGCGAGCACCTCACCGGCCGAACGATGGGACTCACTTAACACATTCGTTACCCAGTTTCAACGCCCGGTGAACAAGAAAAGAGGCCCGTGCCCTCCTTTCGCCCTTTTCCACCCTGATCCCCGGCCGGAGGGTGTCGTGCAACGTTTGGGGTTGGCCTTCCTTGTCTTTCTTCCCATTCTGGAGATCTCCCTGCTCATCCGGACGGGAAGGGTGATCGGCGCGGGCAATACGCTCGTTCTCCAACTGGCAGCGGCCTTGTGGGGGATCTACCTCGTCCGCAAGGCCGGTCCACGCACCTTACGCACCTGGCATCGGGATATCGAGCGTGGCATCCCGCCCGGCAATGCCCTGCTCGATGGACTGCTTCACCTTCTGGCCGGCATGCTGCTCATTGTCCCCGGGTTTTTGACCGATGGTGTGGCCGTTCTGTTGGTGTTTCCACCAACGCGCTTTGTCCTGAAGCGATGGCTGGTCTGGTACACCGGGGTGCGCATCGCCCAGACCGGTGGTGCGCACGCCTACGCCGGGGGGGAATCGCCTGGTCCGGCTTCCCACCAGACCATCGACGGCGAGTATCGCCGCAACGATCCGTAGGCTCGGGCGACAGCGGGCGCTCCTCGGGCGGCGGGATCATCGACGGCGGACATCGCCGCAACGATCCGTCGTGCCCATCCGCATGCAGTCGGGTGGCCTGCGGGCGGTCTGGCCGGGTTGGTCCCCGGGTCACGTGGCCGGCACTCCTCCTTTTGAGAGGATTGTGAATCGAGGGATTGTGAATCGAGGGATTGTGAATCGAGGGATTGTGAATCGAGGGATTGTGAATCGAGGGATTGTGAATCGAGAGGTTATGCGTGGGCGTCAGGCCTTTGAAAGCCTGCAATCCGTCGCATCGTTTTTGTTGGAAAACGCAAAAATCGTCAGGCAATGGCCGCCCCCTGGGGGCGATTTTCGCGAAAAGCGTGCGAAAATCGCCCGTGGGTAGGGGGGCGGAAAGGCAAAAAAACCTCGGGGCTTCGCCCCGAACCCGACCAGGGCTTCGCCCTGGACCCACCAGGGCTCTGCCCTGGACCCGCCAGGGCTCTGCCCTGGACCCGCCAGGGAGCGCGGCCCCCTGGACCCCATTTCCGACGCCACTCAAGCACGGGTTCTAGTTTTTAGCCAGATACTTCAGCGGGTTGTACGGCTTGATGCTCTTGCGCAACTCAAAGTGCAAACGCGGCGTCGTGGCACGCCCGGATTGCCCGGATTGGGCGATCACCTGCCCGGCCTGCACCTTCTGCCCCCGATTGACCATGATCTTGCTGTTGTGGGCATAGGCCGTCATGTAGCCGCCACCGTGACGCACGATGATCATGTTGCCATAACCAGGCAGGCTGTTGTCGGCATAAGCAACAACACCCGAAGCCGCCGCCTTGACCGGCGTCCCCACCGGCACCGAGATGTCGATGCCATTGTTCTGCATCCCCCGACGCCGACCGAACTGGCTGACCACCTCACCCCCATCAACCGGCCACAACCACCCCTTCGGGGCATTGACCCGCGTAGTCGGACCATCGCTGTTCAAATGACGAATCAAATGCCGCCGCGGCTGCCCACGCCCCGGTGACTCCTCCTCCTGACCCACATCATCCGCATCGGCCGCGGCCGCGGCCGCAACCGGCGCGGGGGTTGATGCACGCGCCGGCGCGCCGGCCACCCCGCCACCATCCGCCGTACCCCCGGCAGCGGCACGGGCAGCCTTGTGCACACCCGCCGCCTTGTTCGCAACGTTGGCGCGCGCCGGCGCCTCATCCTCCCCGGCGACAGACGCCGCGTCCTCCGCATCATCATCATCCCTGGCCTTGGCCTCGGGGGCGGGCTTGGCGCGTGCTGCCTCGGGGGCCTTGGCCTCGGCACCAGCCTTGGGATTGGCGGTGGCGACAACCTTGGCCTTGCTGTCAGCGACCTTCGCCATCACCTCACCAGCGGGTTTCGCGTCGGCGACCTCCTTGCCACCGGCAGCCGACTTTGCCGCATGGGCGGGCTTGACCTTGGCCTCGGGGACAGGCTTGGCCTCCGGAACCGTGGTCGCCTTGGCGCCCTCGGCGCTGGCGGCACCCTTCGCCGGCGTCACCGCCGACTCCCGGGAACCACCACCCTCACCCTGCCCCTTGCCGACAGCGGCCTTTTTCTCCCTGGCAACCGGAGGCGTCGTCTCGGCGGCCGGTGTGCCCTCCTCCGCGCGCGCCGCGTCAGCCCCTTTCTCCCTGCCCTTGCCCTTCACCTTGGCCTGGACCTCGACAGGGCCGCTCGGCGTCGCCTGCCGCTCCTTGCCGCGCACCGAAGCCGCCCCCTGCCCTTTCGCGGTTGGCGTCGTCGCGCCACCAGCCACGCCAGCCACCGCCGCCGCTGCCGCAACCGGCGCAGCCACTGCTGTCACCGCCGCTGTTGTCGTTCCCTGACCATCGATCGGCGTCGCCGACGTTACCGCCCCGGTCGCCGTGGCGGATCCGCCCTGACCGGTGGCGGTCGCGGACACCGCGCGTTGTCGTGTTGCCGCCGCGGCCGCTCGCGCGGTCGCCGCCGCCGGTTTGGTGGCATCGGGCTGCGATCCCCCCGGAGACATCGCCCCAGCCTTGGCCGTCGCGGCCACGACAGGTGGAGTGGGCTCGGTCGCGGGCGGTGTCGGCGGCGTCAGGTCGGACTTCTCCACCACCACCGGCACGTTCTTGACCGGCGGCACGGCAATACCACCCTCCGGCGTGGCACCCTCCTTCTCGGTCACACCGCCGGATTTGGCTGCGGCTGCGTCGGCCGAAGCCGCGCCCCCGGCACGCTCCCGCCACTTTCTGCTGCTCCGGCGCGGCGCACCCTCCTCCTGCCCGGGCGGGGGCTTTACGGCCAGCTTCTGCCCGAGAAACAAAAGGTCGGGGTCGTCAATCTTGTTCCAGGCCGCCAGTTTCTCCACATCCAGGCCATGCACGGCGGCGATTGCCCACAAGGTGTCCCCGGCCTGCACGCTGTAGCTTCCCGAGGTTGAGCGATCGATGCGCTGCGCCGGTGTCGCCGGCACCGCCCAGGCGAGCGGCGGCCCGTCGGCGATGCGGATCGGCGCCGGTTCACGCCCCGGCCGATCGCGCAAGGGGTCGGCCGACATGCACCCCCCCAGAAGCAGAAAACCCGCAAAAAAACCAACACCCGAAGTAAGATAGGTCGCTTTCATAAGCTCGACTTTGATCCCGAGGGATCGATCCCTGTCAATGTCATCGTGCAAACGGCCCGGTCGCAAGCCGGCGGTATCAAGTTGACTGCCAAGAAGAGGGAGGAAATTCCGGTGGCCCGTTCCCTCACTGCCACCCCTGCGCTCCGACCAGCGGAACGAAACGACACGCCTCAAGGACCTCGCGCACATCGCCGCCCGCCTGGTTGGTGACGCGCAGCAACTGCTGACCGGCACGACCACCGGCGGGAATCACCATCACCCCATCGGGGGAGAGCTGCCGCAACAGCGGGGCAGGCACATCCGGCGCCCCGGCGGTCACCAGAATGCGCTCGAACCCCCCCCCCCCCCACCACCCCAGCGTGCCGTCGCCCACCCCGAAGGCAACGTTGTGCACCCCCAGTCGCCCCAGTCGCTCCCGCGCCAGATCAGCCAGCTCCGGAACGCGCTCGATCGTGCTGACATGGCGGCACAATCGTGCAAGCACCGCCGTCTGATA
>PEAJ01000046.1 GCA_002753495.1 Magnetococcales bacterium HA3dbin3
TGAAGTTCCGGCCCCCCCCCTGGGTGAACGACGACGGGAAAAAGTTCACCCCGGGGGAAAAGTTCACACGAGCCTGTAAAAGAGAAAACCCCTATACCCATGCACGATGCGACGGACGAAAGAACACGCGCGCACTTCCCGCGCCTCTGAACCATTCTGAAAATCCTGCGACCCATGAGGGGTGCGGTCCGAAGCCTTGGGCCGCCGATTGTACCGCCGCCGAAAAACCAGACAAGGGTTGCCAAGGCCATGAAATCCCCGAGATCGACTACGCCGTTCGTTGTCACGGTACGCCGGCTGCTCGTTCTTCTGCCGATACTTGCCTGCTGGGTGCCCCTTGCGGCATCGGCCTACTGCCTTGAGAACGCAACGGCCGTTCCCCTGCACGCGCAATCGCTGGATTCCGGGGTGTTCACGGTGGATATCCCCCCGGGAGAGGAGCGGTGCTGTCGGGCGGCAACGTGCGTTGGCGGCAACCGCCCCGACTCCCTTGTCCTGATAGTAACGGGTTATATTCCCGTGGGTCAAGCCAGGCAGCCGGGTTGGCACGCGGAGTGTCGGGTGCGCCTGCAACCCGAAGGACGGGTGGTGGTGCGCGGCGAGGTGACGCAGATCCGCTGCGAGCGTCAGGACCCTTGAGGGGGTTTGATATGTTGACAATCGTGTCCCCCTTCGCCGTTTGCCCGCGCGGGCATCGTCGGTTGCCCCGAGGAGAGACTTGAACAATCCCGATTCCAGATCAGGCTGGCCACGGGGCGGCAACGCGCGCGCCATGCGACGGATGCGCCTGGGCACGGCCGGGAGCGCGCAAGGCCGCCAACGCCGTGGACGCTTGATCGGACATGGGTATGACGTGACCTGGCCGCCCTGGAAGAGGTGTGCTGTCGGAACGGGGGTGTCGCGGCGGACGACGCGCGGGAGGCATCGATGACCATCGACCCCGACGCCGAGCTGCTGATCCAGGCCCGTACCGGAGGGGTGCAGGCCTTCGCCAGGCTTGTGCAACGCTTGCAACCGCGCGTGTTTCGTTTCATCTTTCGCCACGTTGGCGGCGCCGAGGATGCCGAGGACCTGACCCAGGAGACCTTTATCGAGGTTTTCCGGAAGCTGGACACCTTTCAGGGCAACTCCCGGTTTTCGACCTGGGTGCTTGGCATCGCCCGCAACATCTCCCTGAATCACATGCACCGGTCGCCGGACTTCAAGGTGCAAACCACCACCGAGGAGGACCTGGTGGAGCTGCCGAGCCCGGAACCCGACCCCGATGCACGCCTGACGATGAATCTGCGCATCCGGGCGTTGCGCCATGGCATCGACACCTTTCTGACCCCGGAGCTGCGCGAGGCGATGGTGTTGGTCTCTTTGGAGGGAATGAGCTACCAGGATGCGGCAGTGCTTTGTGGCATACCGGTCGGCACGATGAAGACGCGCGTCTTTCGTGCGCGCAAGCTGCTGCGCGACGGATTGCGCGCGGCGGGCAAGTTGGATCTGTTCTCTCCCTGATTCCGGCGCCGATGCCCGACGATGGTCACCGGGCGCGGAATCGGTGCCTGCCAGTGAACCGAAAGGATGGGCCTGGTTACAGACCCTGCGACAACGGATGGTTGCAGGGTGTGATGGGTCGGATGTGTGGTGGTGGTGCCGTTGCCCGGGAGTAGAGATGGTGAACGATCTCGATGCCGTTCGTGAATTGATCAGCC
Organism: Magnetococcales bacterium HA3dbin3; assembly: GCA_002753495.1. Taxonomy (GTDB): domain Bacteria; phylum Pseudomonadota; class Magnetococcia; order Magnetococcales; family DC0425bin3; genus HA3dbin3. The sequence continues at coordinate 1,701 of PEAJ01000046.1, forward strand.
GCGGTCTGGATGCCGATCTGGATCGGGTGGAGCTGCGCCGCCTCTTTCTCACGGTCGCGCGCGACGAGGCCGCGCGCCAGGAGCTTGGGGAGATGGCTGCCCTGGAAGAGGCGACGGCCCATCTGGCCGCGGTGTCGATTCCCGCCGCGCCGCTGCCTGACCTCGCCGAACGCGTGGTGACGGCGGTGCGGGACGTGCCGGTCGTTCCCCCCCGTCCGGAGTCACGCTCCCCGGAGCGCCCACGACTATTGGAGCGATTGCGGACGCTGGTTGCCTGGCCCAGCTCAATCGGTGCCCGGGTGGTTCTGGTCATGGCTGGTGTAGCGCTGCTCGTGGTCGTGCCGCTGTGGGGACGGGTCCATTTCAGCGACGCCACCCGACTTGTCGTTCACGACCTGCAATTCACCGACGCCCAGCCACGGGTCACCTGGACCAACCAGTTTATCGTTCCTTCCGGCGGCGAAACGCGGTTTGCCTTGAAGCTCGGCGCCGACAAGCCCTTGCGCATCCAGTTCCAGACCACCGAAACCGCCGCGGTGCGCGTGATCCACAGCGCGCCAGGGTCGATCCGAGGGTCGGTCAACACCTTCTCGATCGACGGCATCGGTTATGCCACCCTGCGCCGCCCGCGCACCGGTGACAAGGTGACGATCCAGAACCAGGGTCCGGTTCCCCTGGTGGTCTACGTGCAGGGAATCGGCTCCGACGGTACCATCTTCAGCCACACCCCGGTCGATCGGCGACAGGCGCTTTGACTTTGACGAGACAAAGGGGCCTGTCACGATCGGTGCGCGGCCGACGCGGTCACGGTCGGCGTGCGTCGCGGTCCGGGGTCCGGGATCGCCGTCGTGCTATCCCTCGCGGCGAAACCGCTTCAGGCGCAGTTTGACCTCGGGGGCAATGCCATCACCGGCCAGATGCCCGGCACCATTGAGACGCGTCAACTCCTCGCGAACAATGCGCTGAATTTCACGCTGCAGATCGGGATCGCCCTCCCCGGCGGGGGGGGTGGCCGGAGATGCGGTGTCGGATCGGGGTGCCAGGTTGGAATCGGACGCAACCGGCATGGCCGCGATCGGGCTGCGGGAGGTGGCAAGCACCCCGGTGGCCTCCGCCGGAGTCGAAAACCTGGCCGGGAAATCGCCCGCGCCATCGATGGGGTACAGGCGGTAACTCGTGGTGGACTTGCCGGAGCCGGAGTGCTTCTCCAGCCAACCCATGGCGGCCAGACGCGAGGTGACGGTGGAGACGCGGCTGGCCGGCAAACCGGTGATGGTGGCCAGGGTGTCGCGCGTTGGCCGGCTCTCGCCGGAGGCATCGGCAAAGGCGTAAAGAACGAGCAGCACGCGCAGGTCGTTCAGGTTCAATCGCCGATCGGCCAGGAGGGCCCATGGGATGTGCACCGGCCCCTGCGTGCTCCGCGCCTGCCTCTCCAAACGTCGATCGGACACCACTTCCCCCCTTTGCGGGTTCGGAGACCTCCGAAACCCTCCCGGCCATGACTTCAGAAAAGGCGCGTTGCACCCACCTCCCGGCTGGCATATAAATACACTGCACCGGACGCGTCGGGGCAAGGGGTTTTGCGACGGCAGGGGGCCGGTTTTGTCGCCGGTCACGCGCGGCGGGCGGGAAGGGGAACACGCCATGACGGGTCAACCGCATCGGTTGGTACCAAAACATCAAATCCTGGTCGAGGTCACCCTCGATCCGCCGCGGCTGCTCAAGGGGACGCTCTACCTGGCCATGGACGAGCGCCTGCTCGACTTCATGAATCGCCCGGAGCGGTTCATCGTCGTTGTCGACAAGAAAAAACCGACCCTGACCACCATCGTCAACAAGGCGCATGTGGTCATGATCCGGGAACTGGAGCGGCTGGAGGTCGAAACCTCCTTCGGCTGATCCCTCTCCCGGGATGGGTGTCGACAGGGGGGGCATGCGATTGCTCCCCGATATTTTTTGTCCGTGCCTTTTCACGCGATCAGGGGTCCGTGGTCATGAACTACACCGTGGAGTATGAGCAGGAAGAGGATGGTCGCTGGTTGGCCGAGGTGATGGAACTGCCTGGGGTGATTGCTTATGGTCAAACCCGGGAGGAGGCTATTGCCCGGGTCGAAGCCCTGTCGCTGCGTGTTTTGGCGGAACGTCTCGAAAATGGCGAGACCCAGGGGCGTGTTTTCTCGGTTTCGTTTGCCGCCGCATGACTGCGTGGCCTGCCAGCAAGGCACGCCTTGTGTTGGCTGCCTACACCGATGCGGGCGGGGGCGCGAAGGGGGGCGGATTGCCGGCAAGCCACGCCGTCACCGCGAGACCGGTGCCAAAATCCCACCCTTTGAGCCTCTCGCGCGGGACGATCTTGTAGCCGTCGAGTTCGGCGCCGAGGGTGATGGTGCCATGCGCCGTCAGGTGATAGGCGATGAGCAGCTGGTTGGCCTTGTTGTAGGGGAAGAGACCGACGAAGGTGACCACAAGGGGGTGCAAGCCAAGCTCTTCGCCGGTTTCGCGCCGAATCCCGGCCTCGGGTGTCTCGCCGGCTTCGAGAAAACCGGTGATGATCGAGTACTTCCCCGGCGGCCAGGCCTTGTTGTGGGCGAGGATCACGCCGCGCGTGGTCTCAACGATGCCGGCAACCACGGGTACCGGGTTGTTCCAAAAGACAAAAGAACACCCCGGTGCCGGACAGGCGGCGCGTACCCGACCGTCGACCCATCGATCGACCAGCCGCTGTGCGCAAAGGGGACAATACACCATTGAACCGCGCCTCCAAATCGTTGCCGCGCGTGTCCGCATGACCCGCGGTGGCGATCCTACCACGGGGAGTTGGCGCCGGCAAAAGCCTGGTCGATCCGGCGGCAGCCCCGCGCGCGCCGAAGAGGCGACGGTGATTTGTCGATTGCCCCGAAACGTGATTTTGCTACAATGCTCCTCGTGTCCGGGTGGTGTGAGGAGTTCCCCCGGCCCGCGACCATCCACGGCTACCTCGGGAGTACTCTCCATGTCTCTGACCCTGACGCCAAGCGCCTCGCACAAGCTCGACGCCCTCCTGCGCGAGGAGAACAATCCCAAACTCAAGCTGCGCATTTTTGTCTCCGGTGGTGGTTGTTCCGGTTTCCAGTACGGTTTCACCTTCGACGAGAACCAGGATGAGGGCGACCTGCTCGTCGAATCGAATGGTGTTGGCGTGCTCGTCGATCCGATGTCGCTCAACTACCTGCGCGGTGCCGAGGTCGACTTCGTCGAGGAGCTCAACGGCGCGCACTTTGTGATCAAAAACCCGAACGCGGCAAACAGCTGCGGCTGCGGCAATTCGTTCAGCCCAAAGAGCGATGGCAGCGGCGGTTGCGGACACGCCGCCTGAGGATTTTTCGCGCCACGCCGGCCGCCATGGCGCGGTCAGGCGTGGCTGGATGACAACGGTGGGTCGCGTGCCTGTTGATCACATCCGCCGTTGATCCCAAGTCGGGGCGGCGGCGTCGGGGTCATCCCTGGCGTCCGCCCGCCTCTTCCCCGGGGAGTCGCCGCGCCCTGATCTTAAGTCGTGCGGCCGCTTTTGGGGATCAATCCGGCGGTGTCGCTTTCCCCATGCCGAAGCGGGGCGACGCCGGAAGGTCGCGATCGGAGATACCCCCGGTTGCCGCCCGCGCGTCCGTGTGCCCGCCCGTTGGCGTGCCAGCGTGGGTCGGCGCGCCGGGCAACCCCGTAACCCGTCAAGGAACGATGCATGGCCGATAAACCCGCCAAAAAGGCCCCCACCCCGGCAGAGGTCGTGGGCGACAACCACGGCACCGCCGACGACACCTCCGCCGGTGCCGCGCCACCGCCCGCGCGCATTGGCGAGCTGCTGCCTTCGGAACTGGTGCTCTACCCCTTGGGCGGCCGCCCGTTCTTCCCGGGCATGCTGACACCAATCCAGGTCGAAGGATCCCCCTACTACGAGACCGTGCGCTGGGCGCTCGACTCCCCGGGCAAGATGTTCGGCATCATCCTGAGCCGCGCCGAAGAGGGGCAGGAGGTGTACAACCCGGAGAAGCTGTTCCGCTTCGGCACCGTCGTGCGCATCCTGGAGGCGGCGGTCAACGAGTCGGAAAAACAGGTCAAGCTGCTCGCCGAGGGGATCTCCCGTTTCGAGGTTCGCGAGATTGTCGCCGGCGACGGGCCCTTGCGCGCACAGGTGATCCACCACAGCACGACAACCGAGGCCCTGGATCAGGATACCCTGAAACCCTACACCATGGCCGTCATCAACACCCTGAAGGAGATCCTGAAATACGATTCGCTCTACCAGGAGCAGGTGAAGATGTTTCTGTCGCGGCACAACTTCAGCGAGCCGAACCGCCTCGCCGATTTTGTCGCCTCGATGACCAGCTCCAGCCGCGAGGAGTTGCAGGAGGTGCTCGAAACCCTGCCGATCATCGCGCGCATGGAGAAGGTTCTCTCCCTGCTCAAAAAGGAGCTGGAGATCGTCAAGCTCCAGGATAAAATTTCCAAGCAGGTCGAGGAGGGAATCTCCGACAGCCAGCGCCACTTTTTCTTGCGCGAGCAGTTGAAGGAGATTCAAAAGGAACTTGGCATCACCAAGGATGACCGCACCGCCGATCTCGAACGCTTCCGCAAGCGACTCGAAACCCTCACCCTCAGCGAAGAGGCGCGCACGCGCATCCATGAGGAGATGGACAAGCTCAGCGTCCTCGAAACCAGCTCCTCCGAGTATGGGGTGACGCGCAACTACCTCGACTGGCTCACCTTACTACCGTGGGGGGTACACTCGAAGGATAAGGTGGATCTCAAGCGGGCGCGGCGCATCCTCGACGACGACCACGACGGCCTGGAGGATGTCAAGGAGCGCATCCTGGAGTTTCTCGCCGTCGGCAAGCTGCGCGGGGAGATCGGTGGGTCGATCATCCTGCTCGTCGGGCCGCCGGGGGTGGGCAAGACCTCGGTCGGGCGGTCGGTGGCGCGGTCGGTCGGTCGCAAGTTCTACCGCTTCTCGGTCGGCGGCATGCGCGACGAGGCCGAGATCAAGGGCCATCGGCGTACTTACGTCGGGGCGATGCCGGGCAAGTTCATCCAGGCCATCCGCCATACCAAGGTTGCCAACCCGATCATCATGCTCGACGAGGTGGACAAGATTGGCGCGAGCTATCAGGGCGATCCGGCCTCGGCCCTGCTCGAGGTGCTCGATCCGGAGCAAAACACCGAGTTTCTCGACCACTACCTCGATGTGCGCTTCGACCTTTCCAAGGTGTTGTTCATCTGCACCGCCAATCAGCAAGATACCATCCCGCGGCCGCTGCTCGATCGCATGGAGGTGATTCGCCTCTCCGGCTACATTGCCGAGGAGAAGCTGCGTATTGCCCGCAATCATCTGATTCCGAAGCAAATCGTCAAAAACGGCCTCACCCGCGACGATCTGCGCGTCGCCACCGACGCCCTGCGCGTCATCATCGATGGTTATGCGCGCGAGGCCGGGGTGCGGCGCCTGGAACAGAAGATCGGCGCCATTGCCCGCAAATCGGCGGTACGCATCCTCGATGGTGCCGAAAAACCGATCCGGGTTGGGCGGCAGGAGGTGGAATCCTTCCTGGGCAAGCCCGATTTCCGCGACGAAAAACCTTTAAGCGGCATCGGCATCATCACCGGTCTTGCTTGGACCGCCATGGGCGGGGCGACCCTCGATGTCGAGGCGGTACGCGTGCGTTCCGACAGTGGCAAGGCGCACATCACCCTGACCGGCTCCCTGGGTGACGTGATGAAGGAGTCGGCGCAGATTGCCTACAGCTACCTGTTGTCGCACGGGGACAAGCTCGGCGGGGAGATTGCCAACATCGAGGGGTCGGTGCACCTGCATGTGCCCGAGGGGGCAACACCCAAGGATGGCCCGTCGGCTGGCATCACCATGACCACCGCTTTGCTCTCGCTCATGCGTCAGGAGGCGATTGCGCGAAGGTTAGCGATGACCGGCGAGATCACCCTCACCGGGCAGGTGCTGGCCGTCGGTGGCATTCGCGAGAAGGTGATCGCCGCACGGCGCGTCGGCATCCGTGAATTGATCCTCCCCGACGCCTGTCGCAAGGACTACGGCGAGGTTCCCGACCACATCCGCGAGGGGTTTACCGTCCACTTCGTGAAAAAGTACCCCGAGGTGGCGAAGATCGTGTTTGGGAAGTGATCCCGTGCCGAAGGGGGTTGACAGCAACCCCCTCGCCGATGAAAATGCCGCTCCTGGTCTTGGCGGATCGTCTAACGGCAGGACAGAGGATTCTGACTCCTCCAATCTAGGTTCGAATCCTAGTCCGCCAGCCAGCCTCTCTCGGTGAGGGTAAGCGACGTGGGCGGGACCGTCGCTGCCGTGGGCGGCGCGGGCCCGCGGATCTCCCGCCGCCGGTGCAGGTTCAAGGAGGGCGCCAGGTTGCCGACATGGTGCGGTTGCGCGGCAGTCCGCGGCGGCTGGGGGGTGACATGGCAACGCGCAAGACGGCAGCAAAAACGCTTCGCCTGAGAAGGCTCGAAATACGCGACTTCAAGGCAATCGACCACGTCGCGCTTGATTTTCATCCGCCAGAGATGCGGGATGATCCCGATATCTACGTTATGGGGAGCCGGAATGGAGTTGGCAAGACTTCTATTCTTGAGGCATGTACTATCCTATTTTTTGTTTTACGTCGTCATGCTGATGCCCCCCTTATAGATCCAGAAGCAATTCTTAATATTCCGATAGATATAGCCGAGAAGTTCGTAAGATCTGGGGCGAGTATGGCCTTTATTTATGGCGAATTTGTTTTGGGAACAAAATATATTCCATTTGACTCAAGCCTAGATAGATTTGGACAACTGAGAATTTCTGTTCAGCATTCCGAATGGCTAGATACTGGGATCGATGTATTTTCTGAAGATCCATCCATAGGAAACAAAATAAATCGATATTTTGAATTGCTGTATGGACGCGATGCAGATCCCTTTGTTATGCGGCCCCTTTTATATTTCCATAGCTTCCGAAAGGTGCAGGAGGGCAGTCCTGAGCTTGGGATGATGATGAAACCCGATCCCATGTATGGGAGTAGGACGCAGTCCGGATCTGGTGCCAGCACGTTTGTCAGCACCTTTAAACTACAAATCCTGCGCGCCATGATGGGGAGGGCAAACCTGTTTGAGCATCTTGAGGATGAGGATGCCGATGAAACTTTGAGCAAACTGAACGGGTTGATTCAGAGATATGCCGGGGGACGTATCGACAAGCTGCGTCCGTCTTCGAACAATACCATTGAATTCCGCATTACTCCCGACGGGGGGGGAGAGTCCTTTGCCTTTGATGGACTCAGCTCCGGACAAAAGGAGATCATCTCAACCCTTTTTATGATATGGTATAACACGCGCAATCAACCGGGTATTGTTCTGATCGACGAACCGGAACTCCACTTGAACGCTGAATGGCACCGCGATTTTGTTCAACAGGTATACGCGATTGCGCCGAGAAACCAATACATCTTCGCTACCCATAGCGAGGATATTTTTAGATCAGTCGACTACGAACGCCGATTGTTTCTCGGGTCGGGAAGCGGAGAACAGAAGATCGGAACCGGTTCGGAGAACGGTTGATGCCTCTCGTACAGGTTGGCGGGTTGCCGGAGAAGGGCAGGCAAAATGCCCGACACCGACTGTTCGTCGAGGGTAGCGGCGCGGGCAGCATGGATGTCGAGGCCCTGAAAATCCTCCTTCCTATGCTTGACATCAGGCCCATGGGACCGGCCTTCCACCTGCAAAGCGTGGCGGCTGCCCTGCACCCGTACCACCCGGACGACTATTTCCTGATCGATCGCGACCATCACGACGATCAGACTGTAGAGAAGTCTTGGAGCAACTTTCCCGATGCGACCCAATCCAACCTGTTGATTTGGCGGAAGCGGGAGATCGAGAACTATTTCCTGGACCCACCGTTTTTGCAGCTGTCACAATACATCAAGGACTCATACAAGGGTCCGATGGGCGGGGCGGAACTTGAGCGACAGATCGCGGCATCGGCCGAAGCGAGATTGTATCTGGACGTTGCCAACAAGGTGATCGTCACCATCCGCGAGCGTCAGAAGGGTCGATGGATTCAGACGTTCAAGAATCCGTCCGAGTTTCCCAATGCACGCACGGCAAGACAGAAACTGCTGGCCCGGCCTGAGTTCCAAGAGCGGGTGGAAGAGATCGGGCGTACCCTCCGTGATCACGAGATTGGGGATTTGTTTGATCAATATTTGCAGGAGATGTCTGGATCGCAGCGGTCCCTGACCTTTGCCGCTGGCACCTGGCGCGACCACATGAGTGGCAAGGAGATCCTGCGACAAATAATCAACAACTGCTTTGAGGTCAAAAATGCCCAGGGGAAACTCCTCCAAGGTGACAAGAAATACATCGAGGTGATCAAGGACCTGATGCGCCAAGGGCAGCGTGCCCCCGATAAACTGCCGGCGGATTTTCAAGAGCTGAGGCGATTGATCACCACCAGAATCGGCCTATGAGGTTCTAGACCATGAGCGGCGCCCTGCCCGTTCATCCCGGAGAACACCTCGCCGAGTTTCTGGCGGAGTTTGGCGTTTCCCAATACCGTCTGGCCAAAGAGATCGTCTGGATCGTCACCGTCTGGCACGGGGCGAAACTTCCCGTGTACCCGGAGTCGTGATGCCCATTCCGGATCACGGGAAAGCGACGAGACAGAAGGTGCCCAGCACGGCGGCAAGCACGCAGACAGTCAACGAAGTAGACGCTTGATCTGGAATTGGAATCAGACATCCTGATCGTTGCCGTGGCCCAGCACTGTCGCCCCGAGTACTGGCGCGAGCGCTTGCAGGGGTGATGCATGTGATCCTCGGTGGTGGTTGGCTCCGCCTTGAGGTGTCCGCAGCCGGGGGCAGGCTGTCGCGGCTGAGATGCCGCCAAGGCGTTTCATGGTTGCCTCCCTGAATATTTGTTACTACAATGTGGCATGAAGATCACTTACGACCCAATCAAACGGGTAAAGACCCTTACCGAACGGGGACTTGACTTCGATGATGCGCCTTTGATCTTCTCCGGGCCGAAGGTGACGTTGCTTGATGAACGCAGAGACTATTCTGAAGAGCGCCTCGTCACCTTTGGCTTGCTAAGGGATCGCATGGTGGCCATGGTATGGACTCCACGCGATGATGCTTACCGAATCATCTCCTTGAGGTATGCCAATGACCGAGAAATCAAGCGATACCAAGACCGCCTGGGTTGATCCGGACGATGCTCCTGAATTAACTGAGGAGCTGCTTGATGATGTCATGAAACGCGGAGTTTGGAGTATTGGTGAACGCGTTGTCTCCCGTGAAGAGGGGATGGCTGCTTTTCGCAGGCAGATGGGACCTGGCCGTCCCGCTGGCAGCGGTACGAAGATTTCCACGACGGTGCGGTTCGATGCAGAAGTGATTTCGGCTTTCCGTGCCACCGGCAAGGGGTGGCAGACCAGGATGAATGATGCCCTGCGGGACTGGTTGAAGACCCACTCCCCGGCATGAGGTGTTTCAGCCCAGGGCAGTTGAGGTATTAGACCATGAGCGGCATCGCGCTCATTCATCCCGGAGGAGACATCGCCGAGTTTCTGGCGGAGTTTGGCGTTTCCTAATGCCGTTTGGCCAGAGAGATCAGCGTGCTACCGCGCCGGCAGGTCTCGATGCAGGCCAGAGGGAATTTGGACTTGTGGCACCCATCTCAAATTTGAGATCATGCACCCATGAATTGGCGTGTCGAATATCTGAATCTGGCGGTACAAGAGGAGATTGACTCTTGGCCGACCGACATGCGCGCCAAGCTCGCCCGAATCATCGACTTGATCGAGGATTTTGGACTACACCATGTCCGCGAACCCTACGTGAGGCATTCGCAGGATAAACTGTGGGAGATGCGGGTCAGAGGAGACGACGACGTTGCTCGTGCCATCTACGTCATGGCACGAGCGCGACGGATCATCATTCTCCATGCCTTTCGCAAAAAGACCCAGAAAACCCCTGACCGGGCCATTCGCCTGGCCAGGGAACGGATGAAGGAGCTAGACCCTTGACCATTCCATTCGATGAAAGCCGGAAAAAGTGGGCCCTAGACCCGGGGTTTGTCGAGGCATACGCGGCGTTGGCACCTGAATTTCGCCTCGCCAGAAAACTGTTGGAGGCGCGGTCTAACGCAGGTCTGAGCCAGCAGGAATTGGCCCGTCGCATGGGTACCAGTCAATCCGCCGTGGCGCGATTGGAAAGCGGCCACCGGCCCTCCATCAAAAGCCTGGAACGTTATGCGGAGGCTGTTGGCATGCGACTGGAAATCAGCCTGGTTCCTCGTTGAATGAAGCAGGGGAAGCAACCCCCCGATCCATGCCAGCACCCGCCGCTGTTGCCTGACGAGGCGGGGTTGTCAACAGGGCAATCGCACTTGGAATTGGCATTTTGCCGTGAAAGGGCACTTTCATCAAAAGTGGTTGGGGGGTCCGGGGGGAGGCTTAAGCCTGCCCCCCGGCTTAGGTCTGGGGTAGCCCCCCGGTGGGGTTCGGGGCGAAGCCCCGAGATTTTTTTGCCTTTCCGCCCCCCTTCCCACGGGCGATTTTCGCGTGCTGTTCGCGAAAACCGCCCCCAGGGGGCTTATCCATTGCCTGACGATTTTTTGCGCTTCCCAGCAAAAATCGTCAGGCGGATTGCATGTTTTGCCGTGAAAGAGCGCCTTTATCGTCCGGAGTGGCGCACCGGCCATCGTGCCCGTCAGTTAATTTTCAAGTGCGATTGCCCTGGACGCGCGTGCGATGGGTGTGTTCGGGCGTGGCGCGGCGTGTTAGGATGACGACGACGCGGCGACGCGCGTGAATAGGGTGTGTTCGGGCGTGGCGCGGCGTGAACGAGGCGGCCCGCATGGGCGCCGCCTGATGTAGAACCGCAAAGATCAGGCCACGCGCGACCCATGAACACCACGTCATCGACCATCCACATCCGGCAGATGGATCGCTGGGACAACCCCTTCGATCCGGTCATGACCGCCGATCAGGCCGCCCGCATCCTCGGCCTTGACCTGTTTCGCGCCATGGACGCAGCCGCCTTTCCGACGTCGCTCTCCCTTTCACGCCTGGTGCGCAACGAAACCCGCCTGATTCCCTACCAACGCGGCGACCTCATCGTGCGCGCCGGCGACTATGGCAGCTCCGCCTTTCTGGTGGTTCGGGGCGAGGTGGCGGTGATTCTGCCGCCGGGATTGCCGCCGGAACTGCTCGGACGACTCAACCCCAAACGCAAATCCCTCCTCCAGGTGCTGCGCCAGCTTTGGAACGACACCCGCCTGCCGGAGAGCACCCACCACGCTACCCTGGCAACGACAACCGGCACCCTGACCCATCACGACACGGGCGGGATCACACGCGTCACTCTCGCCGACATCGACACCCTGCTGCAAAGCCATCCGACCGTCACCTTCAAGGCCGGGGAGCTGTTCGGGGAGATTGGCGCCCTCGGGCGTTTCCCGCGTTCGGTGTCGGTGGTGGCGGCGACAGAGGCGGAGATTCTCGAAATTCGCTGGCAGGGATTGCGCGACCTGCGCCGCTATGACGCCCACTTTCGCGACCATCTCAACCACCTCTACCGCGATCGCTCGCTCAAGGCCCACCTGCGCGAAACCCCGGTCTGCCGCCACCTTGACCAGGCGCTGCTCGCCGACCTCGAACGGATGGCGATCTCCGAGGTGTACGGCGAGAGTGACAGCAACAACCCCTTCTGGCGTCCTCAGGGGGAGTCCCCCGGCGAACGTCTGGCCCAGGAGCCGCTGATCGTCGCCGAGGGGGAGGTGATCGACGGGTTGATTCTGATCCAGTCGGGGTTTGCCCGCATCAGCCAGAAGTTGAACCACGGCCATCGGACGGTGGGGTTTCTTGGGCGCAACCGCATGTTTGGCCTCGCCGAATCCCTGCACCGCCTGCGCACCGGCACCCCGGTTGCCACCCCCCTTTCGCTGCGCGCCATCGGCTACGTCCAGACCCTGCGCCTGCCCTATGCCATTCTGGCCAGCCACGTCCTGCCGCACCTGTCGCCCGAATTTGCCCGCGCGACGATCGCCGCGCGCGGCGGCACGATCTTCGAGGGGTTGGATCGGGAGGATGTCGGCCTGATCGAGTTTCTTGTCGAACACCATTACATCAACGCCACCGCCGCCATGCTGATCGATCTCGACCGCTGCGTGCGCTGCGATCAGTGTGTTGTTGCCTGTGCCCGTGCCCACGACAACAACCCGCGTTTCGTGCGCCAGGGGCGTCGTCACGGCGCGGTGATGGTCGCCGCCGCCTGCATGCATTGCCTTGATCCGGTTTGCATGATCGGCTGTCCGACCGGCGCCATTCACCGCCACGCCCGCGGCGGTCAACTCCTGATCAACGATCGCACCTGCATCGGCTGCGCCACCTGCGCCAACAGCTGCCCCTACGGTACCATCCTCATGGTCGAAACCCGGGATGCCCAGGGCCGCTATCAACACAACCAGGAGAGCGGTCTGCCGATCCTCAAGGCCACCAAATGCGACCTTTGCCTCGAACAGTGGGGCGGCCCGGCCTGCGAACGCGCCTGCCCACGCCGGGCCCTGCTGCGCGCCAACATGTGGGACACGCGGCATTTGCGCCACTGGATGGGCTGGCAATGATTCCAATTTGCATTCATAGTGATAACTTCGTTGGCTTCGTCGTCGGCTCCTCGCCGTACACAAACGTATCCGCCTCGTCGCCTCCTCCTCGCCGCCTCGTTCTCGCGTCGCATGCAAGTTGGAATGAGAAGAGAACAAACGACGGGTCATCGCCGTGAATAATACTCCGCACGCAACACGCCAACGCCACCCGGTGGCCCGCTTTCTCTTGGGCAACCTCCTGCCCGGGCTTGCCCTTTTGCTCCTCATGGGGTACGGCGTGCGCTTCCTCGGGGCGGGGTTGCGCAATACCAGCCACGTCACCGGCTGGATCCTGCTCGGCACGCTTTTCCTGCTTACCTTGCACGGCCCGCGCAAAAAATTGACCGTCCTGCCCCTCGGCGCCATGCACCTCTGGACCGGCCTGCACCTCCTGACCGGCTTCGTCGTCATCCCCCTGTTTGCCTTCCATGTTGGCAAATGGATCCCGAACGGCTTTCTCGACACCCTCCTGACCCTCTGCTTCTGGCTGGTGGCACTGAGCGGCGTGGTCGGGTTTTTGCTCTATCGCGGCGTGCCCAAACGTCTGACGCGCCGCGGCGTCGAGGTGATCCTGGAACGCATCCCGGGCGAGCGCGAGGCCATCCGACGCGAGGTGGAACAGGCCGTCATCACCCTCGCCGCCACCACCGGCTCGACCACCCTGGCCGAATTCCACGCCTGTCGCCTGCACCCTTTCCTGAGCAAACCCTGCAACATCCATGAACATCTGCTCGATCTGCATCGCTCCCGTTTCACCCTCGTAAACGAGATCAAGGGATTGGAACGCTACCTCGATGCCCGGGAGATGGCGGTGCTGCGTCGCATCGAAACGCTGGTGCTGCGCAAGGATGACCTCGACCATCACTGCACCCTGCAGGGCCTGTTGAAGGCGTGGCTGCTCGTTCACCTTCCCCTGACCTCTGGCCTGTGGATCCTGGTGATCTGGCACATGTTGAACGTCCTGGGCTTCCAGGGGTGATGGATGACCACCCCCCCTCCTTCGGTACCGGAACGCTATGAACGCCCGCACCACCTTTGGGTCTGCGGACGTTCCCAACGGGGAGAGCCCTGCCGCTCAGGGCCCGATCGTCGCGGACGCTGCGGCGGACAAAACGAGTGCCGACCAGTCCGGCGCGGTGATCGTTGGCACTGCACCCGGCCCATCCTCGCCGGCGGTCCCTGCGCGGAAGGGGCGACCCCGGATGGCCGGTGCGGACGACCGCCCGCGCGCTGCCAACCGCTGCGCACCCCACGCGGTTGGACACGCTTCCTGATGCGGTGGACATTTTTTGCCACGATCGGTCTTGTCCTTGTCATCACCTACGGCGCGCGGGTGCTGGAGTTGATCTCCCCGGGTCCGCTCAACCCGTTTCACAGCGCGATCGATCACTGTGCCGTTTGTCATGTCGCGGCGGAAAAGGGGCCGCGCGGCTGGCTCAGGCTCGCCCTCGGGCGCACCGACCCCCGACCCGACAACGCCCGTTGCCTCACCTGTCATCCCCTGGGCAATCATGCACAGGCGCCACACAGCCTCGACCCTGACATCCTGAAAAGACACGAAGCAAAAATGGCCGACTGGCCGTCGCCGCCGGTTCTGCCGGTCACGCTGCACCGGGCCGCCTCTCTGCTCAACCCCGACCTCGGCCGGCAAACCCCGCTTGAATGCGGCCTCTGCCACCAGGAACATCGCGGCCATACCATCCAGGAACGCTGGTGGGCGGAGGATCGCTGTAATGCCTGTCATCGGCGTGCCACTGCCCGCTTTGTCGCCGATCACCCCCCCTTCGCGAGCTATCCGCACACCCTGCGCACCGCGATCAAGTTTGACCACCGCAGCCACCTGCGCAAGCACTTCTCTGGCAAACTGGCGGACAAGGCCCCCAGGGATTGCCACCATTGTCACCCCGACGACGGCATCGGCAACAGAATTGCCGCGATTCGCTTTCAACCCGCCTGCGGCGCCTGTCACGTCGATCAGATCCGCGAGGTGTTCCGGTCCGGGCCGAAGGGGTTGACGTTCATCTCCCTGCCTCCCCTTCACG
>PEAJ01000047.1 GCA_002753495.1 Magnetococcales bacterium HA3dbin3
GCAACAAGCACGGGAAACTCCCCGGTGTAGCCGCGCGCCGTAAGCCCCGTTTCCAGCCGTTTTGCCCGCTCCAGGGTGCGCCCAAGCAGACCGGCAACGAGCAACGCCAGGGAACGCAAAGATCGCCGCCACCCCCAATAGCCGAGACGAAAAGATTGCGAACGCATTGCCGCCAATGCCACCTCGCTCAGGAGAAAAGTGAGACGATAGGTGAGCAGCGCCAGATCGAGCAGCACCGGCGGCACCCCCAGCCGACGGGCCGGTTCGAGCAGTCGCAACGGCGGGGTGGTCAGGGCGAGCAGGAGCATCGCCGACAAGGCAGCCAGGGAGCGCAAGCCAAGAAGGAGTGCCGTGTGCGCACCGGCTTCCGACCAGGTGAGGTCGATCCCCGCGCGCCAGTCGATCGACAAAGCCAGGGCAGGTAATCCGGCGGCGAGAAAACCACCGGGGACGGCGAGCAGACCGAGAAACAGTTTGATCGGGATCCTGGCCGCGACACAAGCCAAGAGGACAACGGCGAGCAGCACGAGCAGGGCGGAGGAGGGCGCCGGTCCGCCCAGCGCAACCGCCAGCAAGCCGAGGCAGAGCGCCACCTTGCCGCCGCTGCCGCGTCGACTCCAGGCGTTATCGTGCGCCACCTGGTCAAGGATGCGCACGCTTCGCCTTCTCGGCCTCGCGGCGGCCACGACGCAAGCCCACGTAATAGCCGATCACCCCGCTGCCCAGCGCCGCCTGAAGGGCAAACAACAGGCTCTGGATTTCGTCACTGGGCGGGGTCCAGAACGGGGTGAACCAGGGCTGGTAATCCGGCCGCATGTGGCTGATCACCTTGCCGGCCTGATCATCAGACCCGGCGAAGGGCTTCTCCCCCTTCTCTTCGGGGTGTGGCAGGAAAAAGGGGACGAGCAGGATCAAAACGGCCAACGCAAGCACGCGGCGATTGTCACGCAGCATCGTGGCACTCCTCTTTTGTCACCTCCACACTTGCCGCACCGCGCAGGATGGCAAGCTGGCGCAGCTCATCGACACTATGGCGGCTCAGCCAGTTGATGACGGCAACGCTGAGCAGCCCCTCGACGATGGCGAGCGGCAGCTGGGTGATGGCAAACACCGAAAGAAACTTCACCGCCGATCCGGCAATCCCCGACACCGGGTCGGGAAAGGCAAGCGCCAGCTGCAAGGCGGTGGTGATGTAAGTGGCAAGATCGCTTAAAGTGGCGGCGAAAAAGATGGTGGTTGGCAGGGCGAGGCCAAGGGTGCTCCCGGCGCGATAACACCCCCACGCCAGCCACGGGCCGACAATGCCCATGGAGAAGAGGTTGGCACCCAGGGTGGTCAAACCGCCATGGGCGAGGAGCAGCGCCTGGAACAGCAGCACGATCGTCGCGATCAGGGTCATCACCGACGGACCGAACAGGCTGGCCCCAAGACCGGTACCGGTGGGATGCGAGCAACTGCCGGTGACACTCGGCAGTTTGAGCGCGGAGAGAACGAAGGAGAAGGCGCCACAGGCCCCGAGCAGGAGGCGCGTCTCCGGTTTTTCCTTGAGGAGGCGATCGGCTCTCCGAACCCCGGCGACGACGAAGGGCAGCGCGGCCACCCCCCAGGCGGCGGCGTGCAGCGGCGGCAGAAACCCCTCCATGATGTGCATACGGCAACCCTCCCCGAACGATCTTTAAGGAGGGGCAATCGACGATGGTCTGGGGGAGAGGTTCGATCGGCCGTGATCGATGCGACAAGAGCCCACCCCGCGCCACCGGAAACACCCCGCCCGGACCAAAGGACGCGACGACAGAAACACGGTGGCAGGTCTCCTGGCTGGCGGGTCATCGCCTTGGAAGGTCCGGCCTTCCCGGGTTTCCGAAGGGTTTCGGTTTCCCAGTGGCCACGGTCTGGACCTTGGCTCGCCGCACACAGTTGCGGGGGCAGCCACGGCATGCGATCGATCTTGCCAAGCCTGATCAAGCCGGAAAAATCGCACCCGTGTTCCCATTTCATCCCCCACGCAGTCGTGGGGGAATCCACCGTGGCCGGGGTTGTACGGGGTTGTGGCGCGAAAGTCAACGGTTTTTGGCGGTGGCGATGGGGTTGGTGATGGCGGAAGAGGTTGCTGCCGCACGCCGCGTCTTGACCTGGGGCCCACATTCCCTATCATGGGTCTTTTTCGCCGTGATCGGGTCGATTTGAGCTCAACGATCGGGCCTTGCGGCAGGTACCGGGCCTTGCGTGTGCAATAGACACTGCCTGGTTGGTGGTCACGACGACCGCCAGGATCACGGACGCCAATGTAGAATGAAGATCATGTGGAAAGAGGTAGGCCATGAAAAGGACCTTTCAGCCCAGTGTCATTCGTCGTAACCGCACGCATGGGTTTCGTGCCCGGATGGCCACGCGCGGCGGGCGCGGGGTGCTCTCCCGGCGGCGTGCGCGCGGACGCCATCGTATCGCCATCTAGTCATTGTCCGCGGCAAATCCTCGCCTGGGGGCCGGGGTCGCGCCCCGGAGCGACAAGGCGGCCAAACCCCAAGGCTTTCCCAGGACGGCACGCCTGCTCACCGGCCGGGAGTTTACCGCCGTCATGCGTCGCGGGCGCCGCAAGGGCAATGCCCTGTTTCTCCTCTGCGTCTGGCCGATGCCAGAAGGGCCTTCCCGCCTCGGGCTCACGGTCAGCCGCAAGGTTGGCAAGGCAGTGACGCGCAATCGGATCAAACGGGTGGCGCGGGACTATTTCCGGCGCGAGCGACTGCGGATGCGACCAGGGTGCGCGTGCGTCCTGATTGCCAGGCCAGAAGCGGGAGGGGTCGACAATACCGCGCTGGTCGCTGGACTCGAAGCCTTGTTCGGCCCCTGGTTCGAGCGGGGGCGGGAGAGTCGGCAAAAGGTGTGATGCCAATTTGCATTCAGTATAAGGTGGCTATTGGTATGAGGTGCCGTTTAAAACGGGGTCCAGGGGGCTGGCTCCCTGGCGGGTCCAGGGCAGAGCCCTGGTGGGGTTCGGGGCGAAGCCCCGGGGTTTTGTCTTTTCTTTTCCGCCCCCCTTTCCCCGGGCGAATTTCGCCCTCTGGGGGCTCGGCCATTGCCCGACTCCTTTGCGTTTCCCAGCAGGGAACTTGGGCAAATTGTAGGGTTGTGGCTTGCGATTCTTACCTGGATGATCGCGGATGGGTGTAACACATTCGCCATGAGATGGTTTCTGTTGACCCTGATTCGCGGCTATCAGCTCTTCATCTCGCCTTTGCTACCGCCGCGTTGCCGTTTCTACCCCAGTTGCTCCGAGTATGCCCGCGAGGCCGTTGGCCGGCATGGCGCGCTGCGCGGGGTGGTGCTCGCCACGCGGCGACTTTTGAAATGCCACCCCTTCCACCCCGGGGGATTTGACCCGGTACCCTGACCTGACTACCGCTTAGGATCTCTCCCCATGATGGATCGGCGCACGCTTCTGGCCATTGCCATTTCCCTCTTTCTGCTGGTGATCTACCAGTGGATCCTGAGCACCTACTTTCCGCCCCCGGAAATGAGTGAGGCACCGGCGACGACCACGGCCACGACCACAACGGCAACCGGGCCGACCGCCGCATCATCCGCCGCCACCACCACCCCCACCCCGGCGAGTGGTCGCGGTGACAGCACCCCGTCGATCAACCTCGCGGAGAAGGCTTTCGACCAGGCCTCTGGCACGCCGAAAAGCCCGCAACCGTCTCGGGTGCCGGATGCACCGGTCATCACCTTCGGAAACCAGAAAATCCAGGGCGGTGTCGCGGCGATCGGCGGCGAGCTGGTCGATATGCGCTTTCTCGACTACAAAGACCAGATCGGGCCGGAGGGCAAGCCGGTACGGTTTTTCAAACGCGATGCCAATGAACCGTTTTTGAGTGCAAGCGGTTTCATCGCCGCGGTGGGGGTTGACGTGCCGCGCGGCGATACACATTGGGAACAGGTGAGCGAACCGGCCGGCGGCAAGGGCAACACCCTGCACCTGCGCTGGGACAACACCCGCGGACTGCTCTTCGAGAAAATTTTCACCTGGCAACCCGCCTCCTACATGCTCGAGATGTTGGACCGGGTGACCAACAGCTCCGGGGTGCCGGTGACCCTGTTCCACTACGCCCAGTTTGTCCGGCGTCACGTGCCACTGCCGGAGGGGTCGAAGGCCGCCCCGACCGACTTCCAGGGTCCGATGGGGTTCCTCCATGGCACGCGCGTGCAGTTCGAGTACGACGAACTGCCCAAGGGGGATCGTTTCGAGGAGAGCGTCGGTGGTTGGGCCGGCTTTTCCGACAAATATTTCCTTGCCGCGATGGGTGACGCCGATGCGCGGGAACGGCGGAAGTTCTACTTCGACTTTGATGCCCCCAACCACCGTGTCGGCATGGTGACGCCGGCACAGGCGGTCGCGGGCAACGAAAGCCGCGCCTACCACACGCGGCTGTTTGTCGGTCCCAAGGCGATCGAGGTGTTGACCGAACAGAACATGCACCTGGAGCGTTCGATCGACTATGGCTGGTTTCATTTCCTCGCCGAGCCTCTGGTGCGGTTGTTACTGATTTTCAACAAGTTTGTCAACAATTTTGGTGTGGCGATCATCCTGCTGACGGTGGTGATCAAGCTGCTGTTTTTCCCCCTGGCGAACAAGAGCTACCGCTCGATGAGCGCCATGAAAAAATTGCAGCCGAAAGTGGATGCGCTGCGCAAGCTCTACGGTGATGACAAGCAGCGCTTGAACCAGGAGATGATGAAGCTCTACCAGGAGAACAAGGTCAATCCCCTTGGCGGGTGTCTGCCGGTCGTCGTGCAGATTCCGGTGTTCTTTGCCTTGTACAAGGTGTTGTTTTTGTCGGTTGAGATGCGCCATGCCCCGTTCATGTTCTGGATTCAGGATCTCTCCGACAAGGATCCTTACTACGTCATGCCGATCCTGATGGGCATTTCGATGGTGGTGCAGTCGCGTCTGAGCCCGGCGCCGGCTGATCCGGTTCAGGCGAAGATCATGATGTTTTTGCCGGTGATTTTCACTGTGATGTTTTTGACCTTCCCCTCCGGTCTGGTCCTTTACTGGCTGGTCAACAACGTCCTGTCGATTCTTCAGCAGGGATATATCATGCGGCAATCGGGAGGGTGATTCCAATTCCGGATCAAGCGTCTGCTTCGTTGGCTGCCGCGTTCGCTCCTCGCCGTACTAGACACGTACTGTCTTGTCGCTCTCTTGTTGCCGCCTCGCAGCCATCTTGATCTGGAATTGGAACAGGGAGGCTGGCGGCGGCTACAGGAGCGAAGCCAGGATGGTGTCGGCGAGAACGACCCCGCGCGGGGTGAGGAAAAGCCGCTCGGGTGTGTGATCGATCCAGCCGGCGGCGCGCAAGGGGTCAAGTTGACGTGATTTTTCCGTCACGATGTCGATCCCCTTGATCCACTGGTAGAGCGGGCGTTCGAGGCCGATCTCCTGGCGCAATCCCATGATCAGGGCATCGGCGGCGGTTTCGTCCCGGGTCTGGAACGTCTCGCGGATTGGCGAGGGAGAACCCGGCCGCAGGGCGTTGACGTAGGCGGCGATATCCGCCGGATTGCCGGTGCGGTACACCTGCGGGGTGGGGGTGTCGAGGCGGGTCAACTTGCCGTGCGCGGCGGCGCCAACCCCGAGGTAATCGCCGAACGTCCAATAGTTGCTGTTGTGGCGACAGTGCCGACCCGGTTTGGCAAAGTTGCTGATTTCATAGGGGGGCCACCCTTGTTCGGCGAGGATGCCGCGGGTGGCCTGGAACAGCTCCAGGGCGATCTCTTCCTCCGGCAGGGTTTGCGCATGTTGGCGGGCGAACGGCGTGTCGGGTTCCAGGGTGAGGGTGTAGCAAGAGATGTGTTCGGGGTTCCAGGACATAGCCTCGGCGAGCTCCTCTTGCCAGGCGGCCAGGGTGTGCCCGGGGGTGGCGTAGATCAGGTCGAGGCCCAGATTGTCAAAACCGGCGGCGCGGGCGGCGCGCAGGGCTTGGCGTGCCGCCTCGACGCTGTGGATGCGCCCGAGCAGATGCAGGCGTTTGTGGTCGAACGCCTGCACACCGAGGCTTAGGCGGTTGACCCCGGCGGCGCGGTAGCCCTCCAGCCGTTGTTGGGTGGCCGAGTCGGGGTTGGCCTCCAGGGTGATTTCCGCTTCCGGGGCGAGTGGCCACAGGGTGCGGATGGTGTTGAGGATCCGGGTGATGCTGGCGACTGACAGCAATGACGGCGTGCCGCCGCCGAAGAAGACCGAGCCGAGGGGTCGGGGGTCGGTTTGCAGGTGTTGTCGCCAGTGGAAGAGTTCCCGGAGCAGGGCGTCGATGTAGGCTGTCTCTTTTTCCGGGGTGATGCCGGCGCGGGAGTAGAAGTCGCAGTAGGGGCATTTGCGGGTGCAAAACGGGATGTGCAGGTAGAGGGCGAGGGGTGGGGGAATCATGCCGATTTGATGGGGGCAGTGCCCCAGCTTGGATTATCCAACTATTGAAAGTGGTTGGGGGGTCCGGGGGGAGGCTTAAGCCTGCCCCCCGGCGGGTCCAGGGCAGAGCCCTGGCGGGGTTCGGGGCGGAGCCCCGAGGTTTTTCCTTTTTCCTTTTTCCTTTTTCCTTTTTTTTTCCCCGCCCCCCTTTTCCTGGGCAATTTTCGCACGCTTTTCGCGAAAATCGCCCCCAGGGGGCGCGCCATTGCCGGGCTGCTCCGCGTCGTTCAGCGGAGCAGCCCGGTGGATTGCAGGTCTTCAGCGGATTACAGGTTTTTACAGGCCACGTGGCCCGTGCTTCTCACGCGAATGACCACGAATTGGGCCTCACGCCGCATCCTGAACGGACACCACCAGGCGCTTGCCAACGACCGCCAGGGCCTGTTCAAGCTGATCGATCCGACTCTTGTGGCGCAAATCAAGCAACCGCTGCACCTGCGGGGGATGCCAGCCAAGACGGCGGGCAAGATCCGCCTTGGACATTCCGGCATTCCGCAGAGCCATGTACAGCTCCACCTTGGCTGCGCTCACTGTGGACAGGGAAACAGTCGGGCGATGTCCGGCTGCGGAAGAGACGGGAATCGATGCGTTCTCCGCCACCGCGATGCTGGCCATGGTTTCCAAAAGATCGAAGGCCATGGCCAGCGCATCTTGACGATCGGTGCCACAGGTCTCTGTCTCTCCCCAATCGGGGATTTGGGCACGAATCAACCCGGTTTCGGGCTCATCAATCAGGTTCACCGGATAGCTATGGTAGGTAGCCATTCCCACCTCCTAGAGGTCCTTGGGGTCAATCCCCAGTTGCCGGCAAATGATGCGAACGGTCCCGATCGCCAATTCCCTCTTGCCGTGGCGGGGGATAACGGTCGATCTCCCAGCCAGAAGCAACCGGGCGTGGGATCCTTTCCCATAGCTGGTGTCAATTTCGACGCCAAATTTTTTGAGCTTCCGTATGAGTTCGTTGCTGTTCACGGCATTAATATTAACAGATATGTTCATAATCGGCAAGAGGGCAGGGCCATCGCACTTGCGATGGGTGTGCCTGGGATAACCAGGTACCCGCTATCGTCTCACACACCCGCCATGCGTCTCACCGCCTCCGCCAGGTACCCGGATCGGGTCATGCCCAAATCACGCGCGTGCGTGTCTGCTCGTCTGAGTAACCGTTCATCCATGGAAATATTGACCCGAACCCACTTGCATGGAACTTCAATGCGGATCAAAACCTTACCCAGGGCCTCACCGTCGGGATCCGCCGCAACATCGTCAAGGTGGCTCGGGGGTGGTATAACGGCCCCCTGCTTGAGCATCAAGGCAACATGAGCGGTGGCGGCCTCCTCGGCCTGAACCGCCGCCGCATGGTCGGTGGCGCCGTAGCTCACGCACCCGTCGAGATCCGGGAAAACAACCCCGACGCCACGGCCACTACGGTAAAGGACAGCGGGGTAGTACCTGATATCCATGGGCGGTCTCTTTACGGAAGAAGCGTTTGCGAAGTCATCAACACAGGGCTCGCAGCGTCGCCCACGTCTGGTCACGAATGGGGGGCCAATATCTCCTCGGCGGCCCGCGCCAGAAACCCGGACCGACTCATGTGGTGGGCCTTGGCGTAACCGTCGATGCGTCGCACCAGGGGTTCCGGCAGAGAAACGTTGATGCGCAGAGACTTGGGGCGGATGCGTGCTGTATCAATGTCTACCAGCATCCACACCCCCCCCTTGAACTCTTCCTTGCTGGTCAGATCTTCCAGCGGACTGGGAGGTGGGATATCCATGGCTTCGTTGTCAAAGTAAACTTCCGCTGCCTCCTGGACCATGGCTGGGATCATGTCCCAGGTATCGGCGGCGGAGAAGCAGCCGGGGAAGTCAGGAATGGTCACGCCATGGGCGTGGGTTCTGCTTCCCATGTGGACATAGACCGGGTAAAGCATGTTCTCACCTCCATTCCCAACCAGCCTGGCGGAAAATGTTGCGGACCGTTCCGGGCGGGAGGTCCTTGCGGGGGTGTGGAACCACCACATGCCCGGATTTGCTTGGGTGTTTGAACTTCTGGTGGCTCCCCTTGCCACCAGTTGGCCGCCACCCCTCGGCCAGAAGTCGCTTGATGATGTCCGCACTGTTCATGTTGTGTATTATTACACACCAACGCAAACCAAGTGAAGCAGGGAGCTTCTGGAACAACAGGGCACTTGCCAGCGCCGCGCCCTGCCATGAAACTGTCTCGAATTTGAGGGGACCCGAGGGGGTTTGATCTCCCCACACTGGCCGGCGAAAAACCAGGCATGGCCGGGGCGGGGTCCACGAGACACGACGCGGCCGCGCGGGCAATCCGAACGCGACAACACCAGGGAGGGACACACCGAAAGTGCCGACCAACTACCATGCCGAGTTCATCACCGGGGCAGTGCGTGCGACACAATTTCCACCGGCGGAGCTGCCGGAGGTGGCCTTTGTCGGGCGCTCCAACGTCGGCAAATCCTCGCTGCTTAATCGCCTTGTCGGCATGCGCAAACTGGCACGGGTGAGCGGCACCCCGGGCTGCACGCGCGAGGTCAATTTTTTCCGCGTGCAAGGGCGCTGGCATTTCGTTGATCTGCCCGGCTACGGCTACGCCCAGGTGCCGCACCAGCGCCGTGGCGGCTGGGAGGAGAGCGTCGGCGCCTACCTGACGGCACGACGCGATCTGCGCGCGGTGATCGTCCTGCTCGACATCCGGCGCGGGGTGACCGACCTCGACCGGCAGATGATCGCCTGGTTGCAACAACTGGCCACCCCCTGGCAACCGGTGGCGACGAAAATGGATAAACTCACCGGCAACAAACAACGAAAGGCCCTCACCGACCTGAATGCGGAATCGACACGCCTGGGGCTCTTTGCCCTCGGGCCGGTCATCGCCTGTTCGGCCCTGAACGGCCTTGGGATCGACGCGCTGCGGGCACGATTGGCCACCCTCTTCGATGAAAAAATCCAACCCGATTTTTCCGCAAAAGGGTAGCCAAAAAATGTGCGCCATTGCCGTGAAACGCACTGGATCCCGACCGCAACCTTTGCCATCATGTGCCCCCGCCTCTTGCAGAGCGGGGGTTTGCCCAATGGCGGACCCGGCGGGACGACGCGCGCGCGGCGTGACGGGATGACCGAAAAGGGGAGACCCGAATCGGGGTGGTCAGGGAGACGGATTTCGACGCACGGCCAGGGAGGCTTTCGTTGTTCGACTTGGAGTTTGCAAGCAAGGCGCTGGGGGTGACGCCGATCCTCCCGGCCGCTTTTTCGGCGCCGGCGCCTTTTGCGACGGTGACCATCGACAGCCGGCAGGTGGTGCCCGGATCGCTGTTCGTGGCGATCCCCGGCCCACGCTTCGACGGGCATGACTTCATCGCCGAGGCGGCGGCCAAGGGGTGTGCCGCCGCCATCGTCAGTCGCCCGCCGGAAGGCCCTCCGCCGCTGCCGCTTCTGTTGGTGCCGGATACCCAGGCTGCCTTGACACGCCTGGCCATCGCCTGGCGCGAACGGGTAAGGCCCATGGTGGTCGCCGTCACCGGCTCTTCCGGCAAGACCACGGTCAAGGAGATGATCGCCGCCTGCCTGGCCGCGCGCGGCGGCGTGCATGCCACCCGCGGCAACCTCAACAACCACTTGGGTCTGCCGCTTACCCTGCTTGCCATGCCCGCCGACTGCCGGGTGCTGGTGGCGGAGATGGGGATGAGCGCCGCCGGTGAAATTCGCCACCTCGCGAGTATCGCCCCGCCGGATGTGGCGGTGGTGACGAGCATCACCGCCGCCCACCTTGAACACCTGGGCTCGCTTGAGAACATCGCCCGTGCCAAGGCGGAGTTGCTTGAGGCCCTGGCGCCTTCCGGTCTCGGGATCATCCCCGGCGATGCCCCGTTCGGCGACCTTTTGCGCGCGGCCTGTCGTGGTTGCGTCCGCACCTTCGGCCTGGCTGCGACCGACCCGGCGCGCGCGATCGATCCGCGCTTCGAGGCGGGGGGGCAACGCTTCTTTTTGCGCCTTGACCCGGAAGGGGTGACGATGGAGATGCGCGTGCGCCACCCGGGGCGGTTCATGGTCGCGAACGCCGTGGCGGCGGCAGCGGCTGCCCACGCCGCCGGTGCCGATCCGGCGACGATTGCTGCGGCGATCGCCGCCTTCCAGCCCGCGGCCGGACGCGGCGGCATCCGGCAAAGTCGCCACGGCTTCAGCGTGGTTGACGATACCTACAACGCCAATCCCGGCTCGATGGCCGTCGCCCTCGAATCCCTCAGCCACTTAGCCCCGCCTGGCCGGCGCGTGGCCGTCCTTGGTGACATGCTCGAACTGGGCCCGACGACGCGGATCATTCACGCCGAACTGGCCACGGCCGTGCGGCAGGCGCAGATCGATCGTCTCTTCACCGCCGGACCCTGCATGGCTGCCCTGCACCAGGCAGTTGCCGGGGATGCCGATCGCAGCGCCCTGCATGCCGACGACCCGGCGGCATGGCTTGGCAAGATCCGCTCCCGGATCGGCGCCGGGGATGTGGTGCTGGTCAAAGGTTCCCGCGGCATGCGCATGGAACGCATCGTCCAGGATCTCCTGGCAGACTAACCTTGAACGGATGGGGGAAGCCTTCCTCCACCCTCCACCGATGAAAGTCAAAAAACAACTTTCACGGCAAAGAACGAGAAAGCACTCCCATGCTCTACCACCTTCTCTTTCCCCTCTCCGAATGGTCGGAACGCCTCTCCTTCCTGAACCTATTCAAATACATCACCTTCAGGACCATCGGCGCGACCTTAACCGCGCTGCTGCTCTCCTTTCTGCTCGGGCCGTGGATGATCCGTACGCTGCGGGTGATGCAGAAAAAAGGGCAACCGATCCGTGCCGACGGGCCGCAGCGCCACATCATCGAGAAAAAGGGCACGCCGACCATGGGCGGCATCCTGATCCTGATCGCCCTGGTCGGCCCGACCCTGCTTTGGGCTGATTTGTCGAACATTTTTGTCTGGGCGGTGCTGTTTACCACCATCGGCTTTGGTGCCATCGGCTTTTGGGACGACAGCCGCAAACTGCTCTGGAACAACCCCAAGGGGGTGCCGGCGCGGGTCCGCCTGCTGCTGCAGATCGCGATCGCCCTGGTGGTGGCGCTGACATTGAAATTTCACGGCAGCGGACAGTTTGGTTACTTGAGCGTCCCCTTTTTCAAGACCATCTCGTTCAATCTGGGCTGGCTCTTCTTCCCGTTCGTGGTGCTGGTGATCGTCGGCAGCGGTAATGCGGTCAACCTGACCGACGGCCTGGATGGCCTGGCAATCGGTCAGGTGTTGCTGGTGGCGGCGAGCTTTGCCATCATCAGCTACGTTGCCGGTCACGTTCGCTTTGCCAATTATCTCGGCATCCCCTACATCGCTGGCGCGGGCGAGCTGACCGTCTTCTGCGGGGCGCTGCTTGGGGCATCGCTCGGCTTTCTCTGGTTTAACGCCTACCCGGCCCAGGTGTTCATGGGCGATGTCGGTGCCCTGGCCCTGGGCGCGGCCCTGGGCGGTGTTGCCCTGGTGACGCATCATGAGATCGTTTTGGGCATCGTCGGCGGCGTCTTTGTCATGGAGACGCTGTCGGTGATGGTGCAGGTGGCCTCGTTCAAGCTGATTGGCCGACGCGTCTTCCGCATGGCGCCGATTCACCACCACTTCGAGTTGAAGGGGTGGGCTGAACCCAAGATCATCGTCCGCTTTTGGATCATTTCGGTCATTCTCGCCCTGGTGGGTCTGGCCACGCTGAAGGTACGTTGAAGATGAACGACATGCGCGTGCAAGAGGGAGAGGATACCCGGCAACCGCCGATTGCCGTCGTCGGCCTGGGCCGCTCGGGCGTTGCCGCCGCGCGCTTTCTGGCTGCGCGCGGGGAGCGGGTTTTTGCCTGCGATGAGAACTTGCATGTCGCTGGCGCCGGGGCGTTATCTGCCCAACCCGGGATCGAGTTGCACCTGGGTCCCCTGCCCGCCGAGCGTCTGCGCGCCTGCCGCGAGATCCTGCTGTCGCCGGGCATTCCCCGCAGTCACCCCGCCCTGGCTGGAAGCAACCCGATCAACGATGTCGAGTGGCTTTATCGCGTGACACGGGAGCAGACACCAGTGCCGGAGTTTATCGGCATCACCGGCAGCAACGGCAAGTCGACGGTCACCACCCTGGTCGGTGACATGGTTATCGCCGGGGGGATCGCCGGCGCCGTTGGCGGCAACCTCGGTGACGCCGCCCTTTCCCTCTGGCGGCCGGGGGTTGCCCTCTATACGCTTGAGCTTTCATCGTTCCAACTGGAGAGCACCGATCGCTTTCATCCCCGGGTCGCGGTGATGCTCAACCTGACGCCGGATCACATGGATCGCTACGCCGATGCCGCCGCCTATCTGGCGGCCAAGGCGCGCCTGTTTGACCGGCAGAGGGCGGGGGATGTGGCGGTGCTCAATGCCGAGGACCCGACCCTGGCGGTATTGCAACGGGAGTTGACACAACGCGGCGTGACCGTCATCCCCTTTGCCATCGAGCGGCCGCTGCCGGGTGGGGTGTATGTCGCTGATGGCTGGCTCGTCGATCATCGCGCAGCCACGGCGCAACGCCTGATCGAGGTGACACGAATCGCCATGGCCGGGCGTCACAACCAGGCCAATGCCGCTGCCGCCGCTGCCGCCGCCCTGGCGAGCGGTGTGTCGGCGATGGCGGTGGCGCGGGTGCTTGCCGAATTCAAGGGCCTTGCCCACCGCATGGAACTTGTGCGCACCCTCGATGGCATTCGCTACTACAACGACTCCAAGGGGACCAACGTCGGCGCGGTGGTTGCCTCCCTCGGCTCGTTCGATCGCGACGTTGTGCTGATCGCCGGTGGTCGCGACAAGAACAGCGACTTTGCCCCCCTCGCCGAACAGGCGCGCGGACGGGTGACGGCGGTGGTACTGATCGGCGAGGCGGCCGACGACCTGGCCCGGGTCCTCGGCAAGGTGACCCGCGTGCTGCGCGCGGCGAGCATGGTGCAGGCGGTGCGCATGGCGAGAAATTGCGTGCGACCGGGCGGGGTGGTGCTGCTCTCTCCGGCTTGCGCCTCCTTCGACATGTTTCGCAACTTTGAGGATCGGGGGGAGAAGTTCCGGGAGGCGGTCCATGGCATCTGAAAAAAAATCCGTCCTCAACCAATTGAGTCAAATGGATTTGTGGCTGGCGGGGTCGGCGCTGTTTCTGGTCGTCATCGGTCAGGTGATGGTCTATTCCGCCTCGTTGCCGGTGGCGGCGCGTCGCTTTGGTGATGCCAACCACTTTGCCGTGCGCAATCTGCTCTTTGCCGTGATTGGCGTCGTCGTGGCGGTTGCCGTCAGCCGCCTTTCGCTGGAGTCAATCCGCCGTTGGGGGCGCGTTGGGTTCTGGATTGCGATGGTGACGCTCTTGATCGTCCTCGTGCCCGGGGTGGGGATCGAGGGGGGTGGCGCGCGGCGCTGGATCAACTTTCGCATTTTCACCTTGCAGCCGTCCGAGCCCTTCAAGGTGATGTTGGTTTTGTTCGTTGCGCATGTGCTGGAGACCGACCCGGGTCGCGTCTTGCGCCTGAAGGGGGGGTTGTTGCCGCTGCTCGTGCTCTTTGGCATTGCCGCCTCGATGCTGATGTCCGAACCCGATTTCGGCGCCACCTTGATCAGCGGCACGGTGGTGCTGGGGATGGTCTTTGTCGCCGGCATCCCCTTTGCCTGGATCGTCTTTCTCATCGTCGCTGCTGTTCCTGCCGCCGCTGCCGGGGTGATCATGGCCCCTTATCGTTTCCAGCGCGTGATTTCGTTCTGGGACCCGTGGAGCGATCCGCTCGACTCCGACTTTCAGCTCGTGCAGTCGCTGCTCTCGTTCGGTGGCGGTGGTTTGACTGGAACCGGCCTTGGCGAGGGGCGACAGAAGCAGTTCTACCTGCCGGAGGCGCACACCGATTTCATCTTTGCCGTGATTGGCGAGGAGCTGGGGTTGTTCTGGATTTTGCTCGTTATTTTCCTGTTTGCGGTGATGATCTGGCGTGCCTTCACCATCGCCAGGTCGACGCCTGATCCTTATGTGCGTCTTGGGGCGGCCGGTCTTGGCATTTTGCTCGGGACGCAGGCGATCGCCAACATGGGGGTGGTGATGGGGTTGTTGCCACCGAAGGGGCTCACCTTGCCGCTGGTCAGCTATGGCGGATCATCGCTCATCATCACCCTGGCCACGGTTGGTCTGCTTCTCGCCTTTTCGCGTACCATTCCCCCGGTGCATCATGCCAGCCGCGTCGAGCGGGGGTGAGGCGTGCCGCGGCTTTTGATCGCCGGCGGCGGCACCGGGGGACACCTCTTCCCGGCGATTGCCGTTGCCGATGCCTGGCAGGAGATCACCGGTGGCGAGGTTCTCTTTGTCGGCACGCCCTGGGGGTTGGAGAGCCGCATTCTGCCGCAACAGGGGCGGGCTTTGGCCACCTTGCGCGTCGGGCAACTTAAAGGGGGTGGGGTGGGTCGACGTTTGCGCACCCTGGCCGGCTTGCCGCTGGCGTTGGTGGAGGCGCTTTCCATCCTGAACACGTTTCAACCGCGGGTGGTGCTTGGGGTTGGTGGCTACGCCTCGGCGCCGGCGGTGGTGGCGGCGCGGCTGCGCGGCGTGCCGGCGCTTTTGCACGAACAGAACGCCCAGCCGGGGCTTGCCAATCGCCTGTTGGGGAGATTGGTGCGGACGGTCTGTCTGAGCTTTCCCGAGGCGGCTTCCGCTTTTCCCGGTCGGACGCTTTTGGTTACTGGCAATCCGGTGCGTGCAAGTCTGGTACGGGCGGCGGTGGCCGAGGAGCCTACGTTGACACCGCCGACCGCTCCTTTGCGTTTGCTGGTCTTCGGTGGCAGTCAGGGGGCGCAGGTGCTGACCGAGGTGGTGCCGGCGGCGCTTGCCGCCTTGCCGCGGCACGAGGGTCGGGTACCGGTGGTGGTGCGGCATCAGGTGTCGGCGGCCGATGTTGAGGCGGTGGCGGCGCTTTATCGTCAGGCCGGCATTGTGGCGACTTGTGCCCCGTTTTTTGACGACATGGCCGCGGCTTATCGCGATGCCGATCTGGTCATTGCCCGTGCCGGGGCGACGACGCTCGCCGAGCTGACGGTGATGGGCAAGCCGGCGTTGTTGATTCCGTATCCTTTTGCCGCCGATGATCATCAGACGGCGAATGCGCGGGCGTTGGTGGCGGCCGGTGGGGGTTGGATGCAGCCTCAGGCGGGGTTGAGTGTTGCCTGGTTGGTGGGGTTTTTGACCGAGCGGCTGGTGGATCGGGAGGGGTTGCGGGTTGTCGGGCGGCGGGCGCGGGTCTTGGCGCGTCCGGAGGCGGCGGCGGCGATTGTTGCGGCGTTGCGGGGCGAGGCACCATAATGCCTTTGTTTTTTCTATTTTTTCTGATTTTTTTAACTTTTAAAAGGGGTTGGGGGGTCCGGGGGGAGGCTCCGCCTGCCCCCCGGCGGGGTCTGGGGCAGCGCCCCAGTGGGGTTCGGGGCGAAGCCCCGAGGTTTTTTGCTTTTCCCGCCCCCCTACCCACGGGC
>PEAJ01000048.1 GCA_002753495.1 Magnetococcales bacterium HA3dbin3
CGATGCCGAATTATTAAAAGTGGTTGGGGGGTCCGGGGGGAGGCTCTGCCTGCCCCCCGGTGGGGTTCGGGGCGAAGCCCCGAGGTTTTTTTGCCTTTTCTTTCTCGCCCCCCTACCCACGGGCGCATTTCGCATGCTTTTCGCGAAATGCGCCCCCTGGGGGCGCGCCGTTGCCTGACGATTTTTTACGTTTCCCAGCAAAAATCGTCAGGCGGATTGCAGGTTTTTAAAGAGACGCGGCCCCCTGGCCCCCATTTTATTCCAATTCCAAATCAGGGGTGGATACGAGGTGGCAATGCGCGTGCGACGAGACAGTGTGTATTTGGTACGGCGAGGAGCGAACGAGGTGGCCAACGAAGGTAACGTTTGATCTGGAATTGGTATCAGGACCCCCGCCCCTTCTGATTGGCGCGCTGGTTCAGTTCGCGCAAACGACGGCAAAGCATGCGGATGACATTGCGGGCAACAGAAGGGTCCAAGTCCATGATCTCGTCAAATCCAGGGCCGTCGATGCGGTAGTACCTGACCTCGTCCACCGCCTCGACGGTGGCCGATCGCGGTTCCGGATCGAGCAGCGCCAGCTCGCCAAACACCTCGCCCTCGTGCATCCTCGCCACCTCGCGGTCGTTGATGACCACCCGCACCTGCCCGCCGCCGATGATGTACAGGGCATTGCCCCACTCTCCCTGGCGCACGATCGCCTCGCCGGGCAGGGCCTCTCCCGCCTCCATGCTGTGGGCGATCTCGATCAGGTGCTCCTCGGGGATACTGGAAAAGAGCATGACTTGTTTCAGGAATATCACCTTTTCGATGGTGGACATGGGCATCTCCCCGCCGATTGCCCCCGTGGCCGGGTCGGCGGTCTTCAGAAGGGTCAGGATCGATCGGGCCATGCCGGCGACCCGAACATCCGGATCGGACGCCAGGGTGGTCAGGATGGCGTGCGCCACAGCGGGTGGCCAGTAGCGGGCGGTTTGGGCGGCCATCTCCCGCAACAGGGGGTGTTCGGCGCGGTGCAGATCGACCGCCAGTTGGAAAAACAGGTCATGCCCCGGATCCAGCTCAAGGCTTGCCCGCACGAGGTTGGCGTGCAGCCAGGGCCTTTCCAGAATCGCCGGATGTGTTCGCAGCGCCAGGAGCCGGCCGGTCAAACCCAGGCGCTGTTGGGGGTGAAAGGTCTCCAGGAGCTTGAGTTTCTCCCCTGGCGACTTGTCATCGAGCAGCGGCACGATCATCCCTTTGAGGCCCGGGTCGATGATGGTGTCGATCATCTCGATGGCGTAGGCACGCTTGTCCGCCACACCGCTCGCAAAGTGTGTCCAGGCATCGCGCAGGGCCGGCAGGGGATGCAGCATGGCGAGGAGAATGAAGATCCGCTCCTGGCCTCGTTCCAGCTCCTGGTCGATCCCCGCGCGCACCAGCCGCAAGGCCGGGGCATCGCCCAGGTCCCGAACGATTGCCAGCCACGCCGCGCCGTCGGCTGCCTCGCTTCGCAACATGGCCACGCAGGCGAGACGATGTTCCGGCGCCACCCGATGGCGCAGGAGAAACAGCGCCTGCAACGCGGCGTGACGCAGCCCCGGCGGTGCCGTCTCCAGAAACGACTCCAGCACGGCATTGGGCGTGGGCGGCGGCAGTTGTCCCAGCAGGGCGATGACCCGCCGCCGCACCCAGGCCGGATGTCCGGGGTCGCGCAGCAGCCCCTGCAACTCGGGGATGATCACCGGACCGGCCGCGAGCAGCAACGCCTCGGCCTTGCGCGCGGTTTCGCGCTGCCGCAGCAGGCGCAAGGCGGCACGTTGCAGCCGGGGAACCGCCGCCAGCTTGCAGCCGGCATCCAGGGCAGCGCAACGCACCGAAACGTCGGGATCCTCAACCAGGCGCAAAAGGATCCGGTAGAAGTGGGCATCGGCGACCGCCTCCACCACCGCCGCCACCATGCATCGTTGCGCGGGGTCGGTCGCCGCCGCTGCCTGCAGCAAGTCGGCGCCGGCGACGATGATCCCCTCGATGCCGCAATGCTTGAACATCGCCACCAAGGCATCGCGGCGCACCACCACCTCCGGGTCGCGCAGAAAGGGGGTGATCAACTCCAGGGCCGCATCCTCGCCGATGGCAGCCAGGGCGCGCAGCAGCTGACCACGTACCGCCGGATCCTCCTCCCGATCCAGCGCCTGTCGCACCGCCGGCCAGGCCGTGCTGATCTGGCGTCGTTCCACCACCACCGCCGCCTCGCGGCGCACGGCCCCCTCCGGATGGGACAAAAGCCCGGGCATCTCCGCCACCAGGTGGTGATTGTGGTGACGATCCAACCATTGCAGGCAGTAGAGGCTGTATTGCAGCTTGGGGCTGAACAACCCCTGGCGCAACAGGGCCACCGTCGCCGCGTCGGCACTTAAAGGTCCCTCGCCCTCGAGGCGTCGCCGCTCCAGGGCACGCCCCAGGGCGACCACATAACGACCGTAAACACCCCACGCCACCGGCAGCCAGCACGCCACCCATACGAGCGATGCCGCGGTCAGCTCGCGCGCGGAAAAACCCAACCCCTTGTTGCACCAAAGCAGGACCAGTCCGGCCAACCCCCCGGCCAGGGGTTCGACAAACGACTCCACCGCCACCTGAACGCCGGTGCGTCGTTTTGGCGGCAGGGGTTGATACAGGGTGAGCAACACCCCCTTGTGAATGGCCTCGGTCCCAAGCTGTTCGAGCAGCTTGTTGCCGCTGACCAGCACCGGAAACCACCAGCCGGTCAGGCCAACCAGCCAGCCACCCAGAACCACCACCCCACCACCGACCAGCAGCAACGACGGCGGCAGCAAAATCGCCACCCGGATTCCCAGTCGGTTGAATACCAGCTCCGACAGGAACAGCCGATAAAACAACCCCACCAGCGCCACCACCGCATGAAACAGGCCCATGTACGCAGCGAGGGCATCCTCGGTGGGATAGCGCCGCTCGATGCTGTCGTAGAAGGCGTTGTCGACAAAATGGTAGGTGACGACACCGAGCGCGCTCAGCGCCAGGATGGAGAGGATGTACGGACGATCATGGCCGCGCAGCAGGCCGGCGCTGCTTTCGTGGGGTGACGGCGGGGTCGTGTCGGCCAGGCTTGGCGCAAGATTTCTGGTGATCCACCCCACGAGCCAGGCACCGATCACGCAGCTGGCCGCCGAGAGCCACAGCAGGCCCGGGGTGGAAAACCATGCCACCAGCCAGCGCGTCGTCAGACCGCCGAGCATCATCGCCAGCAGCTCGCCAATCCCGACCAGCCCAAAGGCCCGCTTGCTCTGGCGCACGTCCAGAACCCGCCCAGCCAATCCCCACAGGACCAGACTCGTCAACACATATTCAACGTGGACCCAGGTGGCGGCGGCAAAGGCCACCCAACGCAGTTCAAAGTGCCATCCCAACCACAAGAGACCAAGAACCAGCGCGTTGACCAGCAAGGTAGCGATGAGCAACCGGGCAAAGGGCAGGAGCGACTCGCAGCGCAGGTAGAGCGTCCCGAACAGCGGCACCACCGCCGCCACCCCGATGTAGACCAGCGGCAGGGAGTCGGCGCCATAGGTTTGAATAAACAGGGTGTTGGCCGCCGCCGCGGTGAAGGTCTCCGGCAGACCGCCGATGAAAAATGCGAGCAGGAACAAAGAAGAAACCAGGCGCTGCTCCGGGGAGAACCCCCGCCACGCCCGGCGCGGATGGATGATCAGGGCAAAGTGGGAGTGGACCATGGTCGCCGTGCATCGTCGCGACGATTGTTATACAAATGTCAAGCAAGACTCAAGTCGGACACCGCCCCGCAATCCACGCCATTCATGCGATCAAATAATTGATAATAATAAAATAATATCAATAAATCGCCATCGCGGCGCGGCATCGTTTCGATGGTGATCGTCGCGCGCATGGTGTATAAATGTCAAGGAAGGCAGGCCGACACAACAGACACGCCCGGTCCTGACGATTCGGACGATTCACGGCGATCTTTCCGGGACGTTCGTCCTTGCGCGTCGCGATCATCCCGGTCAATGGCAGGCCGATGCGTGAAATTTTTGCGTGATGTTGTTATCCTCACCTCTTGTACAACAGGGAGCCGCGCTGGAACGCCCCGGTTGACGTTTGGGCGTTGATCCGCCTGCCGCCGGGTTCGCCGTTGTGGCCATTTCAGCCGGAAATGCGGTACTATATGCTCGATGAAGGGGCCTACACCGAGGAGGAGTTGAAAGGGCGGCCATCCCTTTCGGCCCTGCTCTTTCGTCTGGAGCAACCCGCGGGTCCGCAGAGCATCATGGAGACCATCCATGATATGGCCCGATGGTTTCGTGAACATCCGGATGGGCCACCTGTCAAACAGCTGTTTTCAGGAACTGATTGCAGGCAGCCTGAAACGTATCGAGGGGTTCGTGGATCTCCCTCCCATTCCCGATGACCTGCTGGAGGTGGTAAACATGTTGGCAGCCCGGGTCGAGCAGTGGTCGCAAGAGATCAAGCAGCGGGGGGTCCAAAAGGGTATCCAGATCGGCGAGCAGAGAGGCATCGAAATCGGCGAGCAGAGAGGCCACTTGAAAGGTGAGGCCGCCCTGCTGTTGCGCCAGCTTAAGCAGTGTTTCGGGCCACTGTTGCCGGAGTGGGTGGGCGAACGTGTCGCTATCGCCGATGCGACGACCCTTGAACTTTGGGGTGACCGGATCTTGACTGCACAATCCCTGGAAGAAGTCTTTGCGAAAGTGGCGCGGCCATCGCGACGACCGGGATAGGTTGATCCCGACACCCGAAACCGGTCATGCCCCGCAAACAGGATGCCCCCAACACCGCGTGGCGTTTCTGGACAGGAGGTTGGCCGCTGGTATAGCATGTGCTAGGCAGGGCGTGGTTGGGTTGCGCCGCGACCGTTGGGTTGGTGCCCGCTTGCGTTCAACGCGGGTGGGACAGTGCGCGCGGTGCGCATCGGTTTAGCATGGAGGAGAGAATCAATGCCAAATACCGTCGAACTTCTTACCCCGGATCAGCTCGCGACCCTTGTCGGCAAGAGCTATTCGGTGCAGTCGCTGGGCGGTGGCAAGGCCTCCGTGACCCCGCTTGCCCCGGCTACCGGCAGCACCACCGTTCCGGCCAAGATCACGCTCAAGGGGGTTGAGATCGAGGGCTTGCGGGCCGCCAAGGCCGCCGCCGCGCAACAGGCAACGGCGCCGAAGGCCGCCGCCGGTGCGCAAACGCTTGTTGCCGCCAAGCTCCCCGTGGTCGAGATCGAGGGGGCCGGCAAGACGGTTGGCGCCACCCCGACCAAAATCCTCTCCCTGGAAACCAGGGGCGTCATGCCGGCCGGCAACAAGGGGGTGATTGATCTGCGCGGCGGCGAGGCCAAGATTGCCACCGCCAAAATCGCGCCAACGGCACCGGCCAAGTCGGCGCCGGTCGCCGCCAAGATGCAAACTGTTGCCCTGACCCAGCCCACCGATACCACCGGCGCCACCACGGCCGGGAGCGGCATCGCCGTTGGCAGCACCCTGCTTAAAGGGTCCGGATTGGGCCTCGGCCTCTCCTTCTGGGGGCCGCTGCTCCTGGCTGGTGTTGCCACCGCCGTCGTCGGCATCGGCGTCTACAACTACATGCAGCGCAAACAACAGGCCCCGGCCGCCTGATCAATCGTCGCGCCCGGGTGCGAAAGACCTGAATGGATGTCACGCCTTCGGCGCATGCTCGGGACCGTCGCGTTGGGGCTCGTCGTTGCCTTGATCGTCGGGCTGTTGACCCGCTACCTCCTCGGCCATTTCCTGGCCTGGACGCGCATTCGGCATTGAGCCGTCCGCCCGGTCGCGATGGTCGCAACCCCGCCGGGTGCGGGCAGGCGGCGCCAGGGTGCCGCGCCCGGGTCGCGAGGAACAGAAAGGCATGATCGATCCCAGGTGCCGGGCCTGCCGCGATTTTGTCATCGTTGTCGATGTCCTGGTCAGCCTGGCGCAGATGCTCTTCCTGGGTGCGATGGGCTCCCTGACCGGCAGCATGGCCCTGCATGCCCTTGCCCTGAATGCATTGGGTGATTTTCTGGCTCGCGGGGTGACCCTCATCAGCCTGAAGATTGCCTCCTGGCGACCGACACCGGCTTTCCCTTATGGTTTCGGCAAGTTGCAATTTTTGGCCTCAGGGTTGGTCGGTATCGGCCTCTGCACCGGGTCGGCGCTTCTGCTGGCGGAGAACGTGCGCCACATCAACGAGCGTCTGGTCGAATCCCCCGGTTTTCCGGCGATCCTGGCAGCGTTGGTGGGTCTTTTTTCCAGTGAGATGATGCATCGTTTCCAGCGCTGTGCCGGCGTGCGCAACAACAGCCCGATCATCCGCGCCGCTGCTGCTGACAATCGCGCCGATGCCCTGTCGTTTGCCCTGGTTGCCCTTGGTCTGCTGCTGGCGTTTTTTGGTCTTGCCGTCGCCGACCACATCGTCGCCACCCTGGTGTCGATTCTGGTCATCAGGATGGGGCTGACGATCGTCGCCGAAAGTTTCCACGGCTTGATGGATGCCGCCCTTCCCGGTGGTGTCATGGAGCAGATCCACCAGACCGTTCGCAACTGGCACGATCAGGTGGCGGTGGAGATGTTGCGCGGACGCAAGCTCGGCGATCGTTGGGAAATCCATCTGACCCTGCGCGTCCCCGCCGATTGGACCACCGTCGATGCCCATGCGCACACACAACAGTTGCGGGCGTCGATCCATCGTCACGTCCCCCACACCGGCGAGGTGCTGATTGCCATCCTGCCCAGTCAGGAAGAGGGGTCGTTGTGACCCTCGTCGGGGGGCATTTGTTCGGGGACGGCTGATGCGAAACCCGGCAAATATCCGTTCCTTCCGGTCGGTTGATCAGCGCCGGAGTGACTCAATACAAGCCCGCCATAATGGCGAAGCGACTGAATTCTCATGAAAATCTCATGAGATCCGCATGAGATCCGCATGAGATCCGCATGAGATCCGCATGAGATCCGCATCAGGCCTTTGAAAACCTGCAATCCGCCTGGGGATTTTTGCTGGAAAGCGCAAAAATCCCCAGGCCATGGCCACCCCCCGGGGGCGATTTTCGCGAAAGGCATGCGAAACGCGCCCGTGGGTAGGGGGGCGGAAAAGCAAAAGAACCTCGGGGCTTCGCCCCGAACCCCACCAGGGCTTCGCCCTGGACTAAACCAGGGAGCGCGGCCCCCTGGACCCCATTTCCGACGCCACAAATGACCTGGGCCTGGAACCCAATCAAGGCACGGCGGCCAAGGCACGCACCACCTGGTCAAGATTGTGCTCGAACAGGGCACGATAAGTGGCGGCCGGCCCATCGGCGGCGGAAAGCGACTCCACATAAAGCGCCCCTCCCGATCGCGCGCCCGTCGCCGCGCCAATCTGCTCGACCAGACGCGGATCGCCGGAATTTTCGAGAAAATAAACGCGAACCCCCGTCTCCCTGATCTGCCGGATCACCCCGGCCACGCCCCCCGCCGAAGCCTCCTGCCCGGTGGAAAAACCTAAAGGTGAAAGCAGGGTCAGGCCATAAGCATCGGCAAAATATCCGAAGGCGTCATGGGTGGTCAGCACCCTGCGCCTGTCGGCCGGAATGGCCGCCAGACGCGCGCGCGCATGAGCATCGAGCCGCTCCAGCTCCGCGGCATAACGCGCACCATGCGCCTGATACGCCGCGGCATGAGCGGGATCGGCATCGACAAACGCCCGGACGATGTTGCCAACATAGATCGCCCCGTTGGCGGCACTGTTCCAGGCATGCGGATCAACGCTGCTTCTCCCCCCCTCCCCCTTGAGGTTTCGCACCTTCACCCCCGCGCTCGCCACCACCGGCTGACCTTGAAACCCGGACGCGGCAATAAGACGCGCCATCCACCCCTCAAGTCCCAACCCGTTCGCGATCACCACCTTGGCCTCTTTCAATCGCCCGGCATCCTCGGGGGTGGGTTCGTAGGCATGGGGATCACCGTTGGGGCCAATCAGGGTGGTCACCTGAACATGCGCCCCTCCAACCTGCCGCGCCATGTCGCCCAGGATTGAAAAGGTGGCCACCACCTTGAGCCCCTCCGCCACCGCACCCCGTACGACCCCAAGCATCGCCACCAGAGCCGCAACCATCGCCACAACCATCGACGCCCTCTTCATCGATTCACCCCCGAAAAATCAATCCGCAAGATGCGGTCGCGGAAAAAGTCGCCGCAACACCCCCCTGGGGCCGATCAGCAACGACAGGATGAACAACGCGCTGGCGGTGAGCACGATCGCCGGTCCGGAGGCCAAATGAAAATGAAACGACATCAACAACCCGGCAAACCCGGAGAGCCAGGCGCTCGCCATGGCCAAAAGCATCATCCCCGGCAGGGTGTGCGCCCACAATCGGGCAATGGCGGCGGGAATCATCATGATCCCCACCGCCATCAGGGTGCCCAGGGTCTGAAACCCCGCCACCAGATTGAGAACCACCAGAAACAGGAACAGAAAGTGGTAACGCCGACCATGACCATCAACCACCCACAAAAAGCCGGGATCAAAACACTCCGTGACCAGCGGCCGGTAGATCGAGGCAAGCGTCAGCAGGGTCAAACTGGCAATGCCGCCAACCAGGACAAGGGAGGGGGAATCGACGGCAAGGATGGTCCCGAAAAGAACATGCAACAGATCGACGCTCGACCCGCGCAATGAAACGATCAGCACCCCCGCCGCCAGGGAGGTGAGGTAAAAGGTGGCAAAGGTGGCATCCTCCCTCAAGGCCGTGCTTCGGCTCACCTGGCCGGAGAGCAGCGCCACCGCCACTCCCGCCACCAATCCGCCCAACCCCATGGCCGGATAGGAGAGCCCGGCCAGGAAAAAACCCACGGCGGCCCCGGGCAGCACGGCGTGGCTCAAGGCATCGCCGACCAGACTCATGCGCCGCAGCAAGAGCAGCACCCCAAGCGGCGCCGCTCCCGTTCCCAGGGCGACACAGGCCATCAGCGCCCGCCGCATGAAACCAAAATCGGCAAACGGCGCCACGAGAAGCTGTTGCAAGGTCATGCCGCGCCCCGTGCATGCGCATCCTCGCGCGCGCAGATCGGGGCACGATCGTCCCAGCGTTCCGCCATGTCGCGGGCACGCCTGAGATTGTCGGCGGACAACACCGCCGCCGTGTCACCCCAGGCAATCTTCTCCCGGGCCAGAAGCAAGGTTTGCGGAAAATGTTCCCGGATCTGTTCCAGGTCATGCAGCACGGCGATCACCGTGCGCCCCTCCTCCCGCCAACGCCGGATCAGCCCCTGCAAAACCCGGGTGGTACGTTCGTCGATGGCGGCGAAGGGTTCGTCGAGCAAAATGACGCGCGCCTCCCGCAGGATCAGCCGGGCAAACAACACCCGCTGGAACTGCCCCGCCGACAAGGCTTCGAGATTGCGCCCCTCAAACCCCTCCAGCTTCACCAGGGCCAACGCCGCGCGCGCCCGCTCTGCCAACGCCTCGGTCACCGCGCCGAAACCACCACTCCAGTGCCACCCCCCAAGCAGCACGGTGTCGGCCACCGTCATCGGAAACGTGCGATCAAAAGCCACTGTCTGCGGCAGATAGGCCACCTCCCGCCGCGCGATCCCTCCCCACGTCAGCGTCCCGGTAGCCAGCGGCAGCTCTCCCATGATCCCCTTGAGCAAGGTCGACTTGCCCGCCCCGTTGGGCCCGGTAATGGCGGTCAGCTCGCCCGATGCAAAGCTTCCGCTCAAGTGATGCACCGCCGGATGCAGGCTGTAGGTCAGGGTCACATCGTGCAATTGGATCATGGCAAGGCCACCGCCCAGACAATACCCGACCACAGCGCCAGCAGCAGCACGCCCGCGCCGAAAAGCCGTGCGCCAACCCCTTGCGCCATGAGCGACCCGCGAAAGGGATCACGCACCCGCGCCCCGAAGCGCGCGCGCACCCCGCCCGATTTCCGATCCATCCGCGCCTCCGGACCCCCGCCGCCAGGGTACAACCTTCGCCAGAACCATCCTGCTTGCAGGGTATATTGATACAGTATATCATGTCAAACCATTTTCCCGATCAACCAACCGTTGAGAAAGGAGCTCGGAAAGGATCGCCATGCACCCCACCGTCGCGGAGCCGACCGCCCCTTTTCCCGCCAGTACGCACGATCACGCCTCGTGTCGTGACTGGATCCTGCGGCGTGCCGAATCCCTCTGCGCGGAGAAAAAAGTACGTTTCACCCCACAGCGTCGGGAAGTTCTGGAGATTCTGGCCGCCTCGCATCGCGCGCTTGGGGCCTATGACATTCTCGAACACATGCATCGTGTCGAGCGGCGTCCACCGCCGGCGGCAGTCTATCGGGCGCTGGAGTTTCTGTTGGCGCTGGGGGTCATTCACCGCATGGCCGGGCGCAATGCCTATTTTGCCTGCACGCGACCCGAGCACGGCCGTGGCGAGATTCAATTCTGGATCTGCCGGCGGTGCGGGGTGGTGGGGGAAACTGAATCGGTGGTCATCGCTGGCGAGGTGCCGCGTCTGGCGGCGACGCTGGGGTTTCAGGTCGGCGCGGTGAACATGGAGATCGAGGGGGAGTGTCAGGCGTGTCGGGGGTGTTGAACTCAAAATGACCAATCACGATTCCCTCTACCACCGTTTCTTCTCGCACCCGGCCATGGTCGCGGATCTGCTTCGCGGTTTCATGGAGCGGGAGGTTCTTGACGAACTTGACCTTTCCCGCATGTCCCGGGTCAACACCAAGTTCACGGCTTTTCGTGGCCAGCGTCGCCGAAGTGACGTGATTTGGGAGATTCCGCTGCGTGGTGGCGGCCACCTCTTCGTTCTGCTTCTGCTGGAATTTCAATCGACGGTCGACGCTTGGATCTCCCTGCGGACCCTCGTCTACGCCGGGCTTTTGTACCAGCAACTGGTGGATGAGCGTAAACTAAAGCCCGAACAGGGGCTGCCGCCTTTGCTTCCCGTCGTCTTGTACAACGGGGAGAGTCGCTGGAACGCCCCGGTTGATGTTCGGGCGTTGATCCGCCTGCCGCCGGGTTCACCGTTGTGGCCATTTCAGCCGGCAATGCGGTATCATACGCTCGACGAGGGGGCCTACACCGAGGAGGAGTTGAAGGGTCGTTCATCCCTTTCGGCCCTGCTCTTCCGTCTGGAGCAGCCTGCGGATCCACAGAGCATCCTGGAAACCATCCGTGATATGGCGCAATGGTTTCGCGAGCATCCGGATGGACCGCCCGTCAAACGATTGTTTCAGGAACTGATTGCAGGCAGCCTGAAACGTATCGAGGGGTTTGTGGAGCTTCCCCCCATCCCCGATGACCTGCTGGAGGTGGTGAACATGTTGGCAGCCCGGGTCGAACAGTGGTCGAGAGAGATCAAGCAGCGGGGATTCCGAGAAGGTCGCCAAGAAGGTCGCCAGGAAGGAAAGGCCGACCTCCTGTTACGCCTGCTTAGACAGAGTTTCGGACCACTGTTGCCAGAGTGGGTGGGCGAACGCGTCCGCGCCGCCGATACGGCAAGCCTTGAGCTTTGGGGCGATCGGATTTTGACCGCACGCTCCCTGGAGGAGGTGTTCCGGGAATGATGGCCATCTGGTCAGGTTGTTTCAGGAGCTGATTGCAGGCAGCCTGCAACGCATCGAGGGGTTTGTGGACCTTCCCCCAATCCCCGATGACCTGCTGGAGGTGGTGAACATGTTGGCAGCCCGGGTCGAGCAGTGGTCGAAAGAGATCAAGCAGCGGGGGTTCCAGGAGGGCATCCAGATCGGCGAGCAAAGAGGCATCGAAATCGGCGAGCAAAGAGGCGAACAGAGGGGCCACCTGAAGGGCGGGGCTGCCCTGCTGTTGCGCCAACTCAAACAATGTTTTGGGCCTTTGTTGCCAGAGTGGGTGGGCGAACGCGTCCGCGCCGCCGATACGGCAAGCCTTGAGCTTTGGGGCGATCGGATTTTGACCGCACGCTCCCTGGAGGAGGTGTTCGCGGCAGTCGCGAGACCGCCACGGTGATCAGGGTAGGTCGGGTTCGACGACCTAGAGAACCGACCCTCTCTTCCGGGTGCGGTTGCCCGGGGCCGGCGGTACGTCGCCGCTTGCCAGAAAGTCGGCCGGGGATTATAAGGTTGAGCTCCGAGTATCCGTGACATCAACAGCATTGAATCATGAGGAGACCTTGGCCGTGACCCAGACCTGGCGTCCCGACTCCTGGCGGCAATACAAGGCGGATCAGCAACCCGACTGGCCGGATCCCGCGGCCCTGGCCGAAAGCTTCGCCAACTTGAGCCGGTTTCCGCCCCTGGTCTTTGCCGGCGAGGCGCTCTCTCTCAAGAAACATCTGGCGCGGGTTGCCGCTGGCGAGGCCTTCCTGTTGCAGGGGGGTGATTGCGCG
Organism: Magnetococcales bacterium HA3dbin3; assembly: GCA_002753495.1. Classification (GTDB taxonomy): domain Bacteria; phylum Pseudomonadota; class Magnetococcia; order Magnetococcales; family DC0425bin3; genus HA3dbin3. The sequence goes on from PEAJ01000048.1 coordinate 12,361, forward strand.
GAATCCTTCAGCGACTTCACCGCCAACGCCATCCGCGACAAGTTGAAGGTTTTGTTGCAGATGGCGGTGATTCTGACCTACGGCGCGCGCAAGCCGGTGATCAAGGTTGGGCGCATCGCCGGCCAGTTCGCCAAGCCGCGTTCGAGCCCGACCGAAACCCAGGATGGGGTTTCGTTGCCCAGTTTTCGCGGCGAGTCGGTCAACGACCCCGCCTTCACCGAGGCCGCCCGCCTGCCCGACCCAAAACGGCTGGAACGGGCCTATTTTCAATCCGCCTCCACCCTCAATCTGCTGCGCGCCTTTACCAGCGGCGGGTTTGCCGATCTGCATCGGGTGCAGATGTGGAACCAGGATTTTGTCGCCAAGAGCCCGCAAGGGGAGCGCTACGCCCACATTGCCAATCAGCTGAGCGATGCCTTGCGCTTCATGGAGGTGATTGGCATCGACTCCAAAAACACGCCGGTTCTGCACCAGGTGGAGTACTTCACCAGCCACGAGGCCCTGATCCTCGAATTTGAGCAGGCGCTGACACGGGTTGATTCCATCACCGGGGATCATTACGACTGCTCCGCGCACATGTTGTGGATCGGCGAGCGCACCCGACAGCTCGACGGGGCGCATGTCGAGTTCCTGCGCGGGGTGCATAATCCGATCGGGGTCAAGATCGGTCCGACGGCGACGGCCGATGACCTCCTGCGCCTGTGCGATCGCCTCAACCCCGACAACGAGGCCGGCCGTCTGACCCTGATCACCCGCTTTGGCCACGACAAGGTCGCCAAGCTTTTGCCGACCCTGGTGCGCAAGGTGCGCGCGGAGGGACGGCGCGTGGTGTGGAGCTGTGACCCGATGCATGGCAACACCCAGACCGTCCAGGGGTTCAAGACGCGGCCGTTTGACAACGTCCTTTCCGAGATCAAGCAGTTTTTCAGCGTGCACAAGGCGGAAGGGACGGTTCCGGGCGGCGTCCATTTCGAGCTGACCGGGGATGATGTCACCGAGTGTCTGGGCGGGTCGATCGAGGTACTGCCGGAGAGCCTGCGCGAACGTTACGAGACCACCTGCGACCCACGCCTCAACGCTACCCAGGGGTTGGACATGGCCTACCTGATCGCCGAGCTGATGCAATCCTGAAAGGGTCGTTCGGGCATCGCCGCGCCCGCCCTGCCCGGGTTGGTGCCGCCCTGGGAGGAGATGTCCCGGGTGCCGGCGCGCCCTCCTTTCTTGGTCTGGAACTTGCTCACCCTGTCCGCAGTCCGCCTGCCACCGTGGCAGCGGCTGAATCAGGAAGATGGGCATGACAGAGGACGAGGCTCCGCCTCCCACGCGCGGCAGCACCGGTCGGGTCACCCCGGCTGGTGATTTGTCCCAGACGCTCAAGGCGATTCGGGACTCCCTGCGCCTGCGCCCGCAGCGGGGGTGGGGGGTGATCTTTGCCCTCGTCTATTGGAGCATGGTTGGCACCGCCGGTGTCACCGCCACCATGCCCGTCATCACCCTGTTCAAGGGTCCGAGCGATTCCGAAAGCACCTCTGCCTCGACCACCGAAGCTCCGGAGGGGGAGGAGCGCCCTGCGGCCGAGTCGGCGCCCCCGGTTGCGGAGAAGAAGGAGGCGGTGCGGATCGCCGATCTCGAAACACCTGAACATGTTGCCGAAAATATCCAACCGGACGCGGCAGCTTCCGAACCGGAGGGGCCGGTCGTCAACCTTGCGGAGCTTGAATCCCAGGCGCGGGCCAGATTGGCCGAGCCCTTGCCGTCACCGGAGTCATCACCACCCGTTGCCGAGCCGTCCGCGATGACGGCCGCGCCGGTGATGCCGGAGTCGGAGCCATCCGCGGTCATGACCCCGGCGCCGGAGTCGATCCTGCCGGAGTCATTCGCGGAGAGTTCCGCCGCCAAACCAAAGCGATCCGCGCCGCTTAACCCCCCGTCCACCCCCGTTGTCTCCACGCCACCCGACCGCGCGCTGGTCGGGACTGTCCCCGCCGGCGACGAAAAGGCAGAGGCAGCGGACGCCACGCCGCGCGCCAGCGCGACCCCGACCCATGCCGATGCCATGCCGAAAAGCGATGTTGACGCCGAGCTGGCCGCCGCCGGCATTGAGATTGTCGAAGTGGCCGCCCTCGAGGCCGAAGAGTCGGCGGCAAGGTCGCTGCGTGAGAAAAATGCTCGTCAAATTCTTGTCACCTTGCCGCGTCTCACCGAGTTGCCGGCCATTCATGCCGGGCGTCATTATGTCCTGATCGAGTCGAGCACGGACGCAACCAGGCTGCGATCGACCCAGGATCGGCTCTCCGCCCTTGGTGTCACGCTGCTGCAAACGCGGTCGACCTGGCTTCAGGAGTCCTACACCCATCTGCTGACCGGTCCCTTCGCCACCTCCGGCGAGTCGATCCAGGCCGCGCGCCTGTTGACCGAGCAAATGCATCGGGAGGTTTTTCCCCTTATTGCCGATCGCGTTCACCGGCCCGGGGAGACGATCGACCCGATCAAGGCGGTGCTCCCTCCGGATGAGTTCCCCCTCTTCCAGGACGGCCGTTTCATGATCGTCGCCGGCTCATTCACCGATGGTGCTCATCTGAGTCAGGCGCAAAACATCCTGGCCGGCAATGGCATTCTCTACACCACGGAGGAGGTGACGGTAAAGGACCGGCTCTATCGCCGTCTGCTGGTCGGGCCGTATGCCACGCGCGAGCAGGCCAATCTGGCCCTGCCCATTCTGCAGTTGCGCGCCCAGCTTGATGCCTGGGTCATCACCCTGGATGCGCCACGCAAGGCGGTTCGGCTTTGGCAGTCGCCGGAGAAGAGGTCTGCCCGCGATCAACATTTGGCCAGGGTCGGCAAGCGGGAGCATGCGGCCGGGGCTGGTCGCGCGGCGGCCGGGCGTGATCGCACTGGGTCGGGTCGTTCGTCGCCGTCATCGACCGCGGTGGCGGCGGGTTCTTCCGTCGTGTCGCCGATTGCCGACGCACGGTCGTCGTCGGAGGAGTGGGTGGCGACCGCATCGCATGCGGCCGATCCCGAATTGGCGGCAGCTGTCGCCAGCAACGCCGGTCGGATGGCGGTCGTCCCCTCTTCGACCACCCCCGGACGGGCGACGGCGGCATCGATTGTCTCTTCCCCGCCCGGGCGGCAAAGCGCCCTGTCGATCACCGATGCGGGCGCCGATTCCGGGCCGTCAAAAGGGCAACGCAACGCGATCGAGTACAAGGGGTCGGCTGTTCCTTCTCCGGCATCGACCGGTGGGCGGAGCGCGATGGCGGCCGTTGCCTCTTCCCTGCCAGCGCGGCCGGGGTCCCTGTCAACCGACAGGGGTGCCGGATCCGATGTGTCGGAGAGACCACGGCCGGAAAGGCC
>PEAJ01000049.1 GCA_002753495.1 Magnetococcales bacterium HA3dbin3
CCGAGGCCGTCGTACTGATCAGGAGGAAGAGCGCGGTTTTCATCAGGGCCAGGGGCCAGGTGATGTGCCCCAATCAAAGGCCGGATAGATGTCAGCAGTCGTTTCCTCGTTGCCCGTCAGGTCGGAGTATTTTTCCCTTGCGTCAGGGGGTGGGTCCATGGATGTCTCGTCACTCACTAAGTTGCCGCCTTGTTGCCATCTTGACCTGGAGTTGGAATGACACGACTACAGAGTCATGCGGGTACCGATATCCATCACCTGTTGCGGCGGCAGTTTGAAGAACAACGCAGGGCTCTCGGCCGCATTGATCAGGCTGAGGAAAAGGCGCAACCGCCAGGGGGCCATGGCCGGCTTTGGGCCGGGAATGAAGGTGGCCTTGCCGAGGAAAAAGGTGGCATCTTCCAGCGCGAACGGCATGTCGCCGAGCTTGAGTGACCGCATGGCCAGCGGGATATCCGGCTGCTCCATGAACCCGAAACGAATGACCACGCGATAGAAGCGATCGGCCAGGGGCGTCACGGCCAGGCGTTCCGCGGCCGGGACATAGGGCGTCGGGGCGTTGCGCACCACCAGGATGATGACCGTCTCGCGCAGGGAGCCAAATTTGCTGATAATCTGCACCAGGGGCATCGGGGTCAGATCCGGGTTGGAGGTCATGAAGATGGCAATGCCCGGAACCCAGACCGGGGCTTCTTTCTCAAACCCACGCAGAAACGGCGCCAGGGGGATGCTCTCCTGCCGCACCGCCTGTTCGGTGATGCTGCGTCCCTGGTTCCAGGTCGACATCAGGAAGTAGATGATGCCGCCCATGGCCAGCGGGAACCAGCCACCCTGGAAAAACTTGATGGCATTGGCGGAGAAAAAGGCGAGGTCGATGGCCAGAAAAAGGCCGAACAACAGCAGGGTTCGCACCCAGCTCCAGGCGAACATGTGGCGCAGGACAATACCGAAGGCAAGAAGCGTGACCGAGAGCATGTTGCCGGTGACGGCAATACCGTAAGCCGAGGCCAGGCTCGAGGAGCTGCCAAAGCCGATCACCACCCCGATCACCGCTATCAGCAGGGCCCAATTGATGGCCGGGACGTAGATTTGCCCTTTTTCCTGATCCGAGGTGTGGACGATCGTCAAGCGCGGCAGCAGACCGAGCTGAATGGCTTGCTGTGCAGCGGAGAAGGCGCCCGAAATCACCGCCTGCGAGGCGATGACGGTGGCGGCGGTGGCGAGGGCGACCAAAGGGTAGAGCCCCCAGGATGGCGCCGAAAGGTAAAACGACTGCTTTGCCGCTTCCGGATCACCGAGAATCAACGCCCCCTGCCCGAGATAGTTGAACACCAGGGCCGGAAAGACCAAAAAGGCCCAGACCCGGTTGATGGTCACGCGGCCAAAGTGGCCCATGTCCGCATAGAGGGCCTCGGCGCCAGTCACCGCCAGAAAAACCATCCCCATCACCGCCAGGGCCTGCCCGCCCTGGTTGAAGAGGAAGTGCAACCCCATCCACGGGTTAAGCGCCTGCAAAATGCTCGGCTGCTTGAGGATGTTGACCACTCCCAGGAGGAGTAAAACAGCAAACCATACAACCATCACTGGGCCGAACAGGGCGCCAACCTTGGAGGTCCCCTTGTGCTGGTAGAAAAAGAGCACGAACAGCACGGTCAGGGTGATCGGGATGACGTAGGGCTTCAGGGCCGGGGTGGCCACCTCCAGCCCCTCCACCGCGCTCAGGACGGAGATGGCCGGCGTGATTACCCCATCGCCGAAGAAGAGTGCCACCCCGAACATGCCGATGCCGAGGACCATCTTGCGCAGCCGTGGCGAATCGGCGACCCGTTTCATGGCCAGGGTCACCAGGGCAAGCGTTCCACCTTCGCCCTGGCTGTCGGCGCGCATGATGAAAAACTGGTACTTCAGGGTCAGCACGATCACCAGCGACCAGATGATGAGCGAGATCACCCCGAGGACGTTCTCCGGGGTGGGCGCGGCCGCACCATGCCCGCCCAACGACTCCTGAACGGAGTACAAAGGACTGGTCCCGATGTCTCCGAAAACCACACCGATGGAGGCGATGGCACCCCGCGGCAACCAGTCACGCGGTTGCGGGGAAGGGTCGTTCATGCCGAATCCACTCCTCAAGCGTGCTGCCGAAAAACCGTCCCTGCTTCCTGGAAACCGCAGGACGTTACTCCCAGGTGACCATCCAGGTCAATGGATCCGTATCGGTGCAGCTCCGGAGGTCGTGTGCAAGGGCAACCTCAGCTGTTCGCTCAGAGGTTTGGGCACACACGTCGTTGCCAACAGCGCGGATCGCTGGTCAGGGTGGAACAGCCGTGTCGAGAAGCCCCTGCTCCTTGGCCGCCAAAACCGCGCCAGCGAGAAGCAGATCGAACCGGGTATCGATGTCGAGCGATCGCTCCGGCGGCATGACGTAGCCGAGCGTCTGTTCCCCCAGAAAACTCTGATGCGTCCGCAGCCAATCGACCCGCGCCACGCAGACCGCACCGTTCAAGGCGAAGGTCTTCGGCAAATCTTGTCGACGCACGTGCGCGGTACCCGATTGCGCCCCCAGGACCGGCGACATGTGGCCGGAGGGTTTAAGTCGGTACATGTATTGCGGATTCTGGTGTGTCTCCACGAGCGACACGCATGCTGGCGCCTGTTGTTGTTCGCACAGCTCCAGGCAGGCGACAATGTCGGCGGGATGGCGCAAAGGCGAGGTTACTTGCAACAGGACGAGGTAGTCGTAGCGCTCCGGCAGGCTGTCAAGGGCATGGATCAGGGCCGGGATGGTCGGGGAGTCATCCTGGGCAAGCTCCGCCGGGCGCACGAAGGGAACTTCGCAGCCCCAGGCGCGGGCAACAGCGATAATCTCGGCATCCTCCGACGACAACACCAAACGATCGATGCAGTCGCAGGCGCGCGCTGCCTCAATGCTCCAGGCAAGCAGGGGTTTGCCGCCCAGATCGTGAATATTTTTGCGCGGAATGCCCTTCGATCCTCCACGCGCCGGAATCACCGCCAGAACGCGCTTGCCGTTGATCATTCAAACACCTTGGGATAATCCTGGCACGCCTGCTGGAAATCACCCAGGCGGCCGATATCGAGCCAGTAGTCCAGAAACGAAAAGGCGGCCGTGGTCCGACCCAATTCAACCAGTTTGCGGAAAAGGTCGGTCATGTCGAAAAAGTCGCTTTCGGGCACGTAGGGAATCACCTGCGGGCTGAGCAGGTAGATCCCGGCATTGACGTAGTACTCCTGCACCGGCTTCTCGACGATGTTGACCAGGCGATGCTTGTTGGTTTCGACGACGCCGTAGGGAACCGTCTGCTCGATGCGGCGCACGCACAGGGTGGCGTCGGCCCCGTGCTCGCGATGAAACTCCAGCACGTTTGAGTAGTTGATCCGGGTCAGCAGGTCGCCGTTCATGACGAAGAAGGGTTCGTCGGGGATGTCCGGCAGCAGCGACAGAGAGCCCGCTGTCCCGAGGCGATCGTTCTCCTCCAGGTACTCGATCTCCACCCCCCAGCGGGAGCCGTCGCCAAAATGGGACTGGATCATCTCTTTGCGGTAGTTGACCGACATGAAGAAACGATGAAAACCATGCTCGATGAAGCTTTCGAGGATGATCTCCAGGATCGGCTTCGTGCCGACGCGCAAGAGGGGCTTCGGACACTGTTCGGTCAGGCGCCCGAGGCGGGTGCCCAGGCCCCCGGCCATCAGGACGACCCAATTGTCGCGGACCCGTGGGCGCGTCAGCTCCGAGAGGGTGTGCAACCCGACCAGACGGCCGGCGTCATCGACCACCGGGATGTGCTCAAGGCCGCGCGCGCTCATCATCGAGCGGACGTTTTCCGCCGGGTCGGCGACTCTGGCTACCGTTGGCGCGGTGCTCATGACCGAGCGCACCGGGGCGTTGAGATCGACGCGGTTGAGGAAGCCGCGCCGGAGGTCGCCGTCGGTGACGATCCCCAGGAGATTTCGATTGTCATCCACAACGATCACCACTTTGATGGCCCCCTGGTTCATCACCTCGAGGGCGTGGAAGATCGGCAGCTCTGGTCCGACCAGGACCTTGCGCCAGTCATGTTTCATTCGGGTAACTCCCGTGCCGGGACACCGGCCATGCGTGCCCCGTTCGCAACATTGCGCACCACCACCGCACCCGCGCCGACCACGGCGTGGTGCCCGACGTGAACGCCCTGGATAACGGTTGCCCCGGCCCCGACCAGAGCCCCTTCATCCACCGTCACCCCTCCGCACAATACCGCCCCTGGCCCGACGTGGGCGTGGGCACCGACGGCGCCGTCGTGATCGACCACCGCCCCGGTGTTGACAATGGCATTTTCGCCGACGACCGAACCCACCTGCACCACGGCTCCGGCCATGATCTGCGCCCCGGCGCCGACGCGCACCCCGCGGGCAACAACGGCGTCCGGATGAACGAGTGAGGGAAATTGGTATCCCTGTTTCTGTAATCTCAAAAACAACCTTTCCCGGTGGTGATCCTTTCCCACCGCACCCAGGCCGTTGACGAGCTGCGTCGACTCCGGGGGAAAATGTTCCAGCTCGGCATCGGTACCCAGGACCGGGATGGCGAACGGGTTTTCCGGAACGTGGTCAGGGTCGGCGTCGAGGATGCCGACAATCCGCTCCTGCCAGGCCAGGCTGATCATGGTCTCCATCACCACCTGGGCGTGGCCGCCGCCACCAAGAACGAGTAGTTTGCCGCTCATCGAATCTCCTGCCCCTCCGCGTAATCTTGCGTCGCCGGCTCTCCCAACAGTGCCCACCAGTCCATCGGCGAACGTCCGCTTCCGGGTCGTTTCGCCCCCAGGTTTTCCACCGAAAACGGCGTCCCGGCTGGGATATCCCGCAAAGCAACCAGGCTCTTGCGCGCGATCTCCCGGTTGGCCAATTCAGTGGGTGTTGGTACCTTGCGCCCGTCGCCCAGGGCGGCCTCCACCGCCCGGATCTCCTGGACCATGGCCGCCATCGCCTTCGGTTCCATCGAGGCGCGATGGTCTGGCCCTGGCAGCTCCCGATCGAGGGTGAGGTGTTTCTCCACCAGCACCGCCCCTCGGGCCACCGCCGCCAGCGCCACGGCCACACCCTCGGTGTGATCCGAATATCCGGTCGGCAGACCAAATGCCGCATGGAGCGTCTCCATCCCACGCAGATTGACTTCGGCAAACGGGGCCGGATACTCGGTCGTGCAATGCAACAAGCGTGCCTGCGCGCGTAAAACCTCTCCGCCCGCTTCGCTGATGAAGGCCTGCTGGAATGCAGGCAACCCCGGTGGCGCGGGTGATCGCAACAGGCCAAAGGCGATAACCCCCAGTGCCGCCTCGATTTCCGCCAGGGTGGCCATGCCGGTCGAGAGGAGAATCTCCCGCCCCGAACGTGCTGCCGCCAGCAGCAGCGGGCCGTTGGTCAGCTCGCCGGAGGGGATCTTGATCGTCTCCAATCCGAGGTCGCGGACGAGAAAATCGAGGCTTTCCATGTCGAACGGGCTGGAGAGGAAGGCAATTCCTGCCGCCTGACAGTGTGCTTGCAGGCGTTTATGGGCGCTGGCGTCCAGCTCCAGGCGTTGGATCATCCGCCACTGCGACTCTTCGGGGTCGGTGGTGACCTGTTGGTAGCGTGCCTTGGGGGCTTGCCGGCTTACCAGGCGATCGGCACGAAAGGTTTGAAATTTCACGGCATCGGCCCCGGCCGCGACCGCGGCGTCGACCAGCTTCAGGGCGAGATCGAGCGATCCGTTGTGGTTGACTCCCGCTTCGGCGATCACCACGCAACGACCTGGGCAGAGAATTCCCATCCGACGGCTCCTTTTTTCCTGTTCGGTCCTTTTTGCGGTGGTGAGCGGTGGGGACACCCGTCCAATCCGACCTCATTCTGCCGACTGCCGATCACCGGCATCCCCCGTTCTGTCAGCGCTCCCCGCCTGTGCCCGCATTGGCCACCGCGACGCTGACCGCTACCTTTTTCAGGCAACCTCGCGGGATGTCTCCCCCCCACGTTCCATCGCCTCGCGAACGGCCAGGGTCCAGGCGCAGGGTGGGGCATCTCCCTGCCGGGGCAGATCGTTGGTGTCGAGTCGGGGCAGCTCGTAGGGTTTGGAAAAGTCTGCGATCAGGCCCGGGCGGGTGGTGACCGCCAGCCGGCAGCCAGGAATTTCCCGCGCCAGGGCGACGGTGCGCGCGTCGTAGCTGCCATAGGGGTAGTTCATCAGCCACGCCTCTGGCATCGCGCCGTGGATGCGGGACAAAAATTCCCGGGAACGGAGCATTTTTTCCCGCTGACCGTGTCGGGAGAGGTGCTCCATCCAGTCGTGGCGCACCCCGTGCCCACCGATCCCCATACCCAGGCTGGCCATCGTGCGTAACTGATCGATGCTCAGATAAAGCTCTTCGGCGAAACCGGCCTCGTCGGCGCTGACATGCCGGCGAAACAGCTCCCCGGCGATGGCCCAGGCCGCCTGTCGCGGCAACGCTTGCTGCAAGAGACGCTTGAACTGAATCGTGCGCGCATCATCGTAGCGCACCGCTCCGGGGATGCAGGCAGCGAGAAGGTCGGCGGTCGAGGGGAGCTCGTAGGCGTCGCGCCAGGCGTCGATCAATTCCAACAGCTCGTGGAACAACGCCCCCATCTCAACACCCGAAGCGAGGATGTGGTGGACCCGGTGCACGATCATCACCACGCCGTTCTCGACGGCATCGGCAATCGGGAAAAAGGCGCCGCTCATGCCCCGGTCGAGCAGACGTGGCAGGACAACGTCGTGGTGGTCGCGCAGACCATCGTCGAAGGTCAGCAGGCAGGCGTTCCCAGGCAGCGGCGGCCCGTCGTCGTATGTTGCCGCCAGCAACTGGTCGAGGGAGATCACCGTGTAGTGTCGGCCGATGTAATCAAGCTGCCCCTCAAAGTCGTGCGTCAGCAACCCGCGAATCGCCGGCCAGGGGGTGTTTGGCATGTCGCGAACGTAGTGGTACATGACGATGGTTAGCACGGCATCCCCTCCCTGGGTTGCGTCCCTTCTGCTTCGGGCGAGGCCGCCACACGGGTATCCTGGCGCGGAAGGGGATCAGGGTCGTATTGGTCAGGGGGGAACGGTCCAGCCCGACCGAGACGCCACGCGGTCGGTGCCAGCTCAATCCCCAGGTTGGCCAGATGCTGGCGTAGCAAGTCGCTTAAAGTGTCGCGCTTGCCGCGGATGCGGTGTTGTTCGAGGTCGATTATCGTCACCCGCGGCGAGGCATGATCAAGGAGAGTCGGGGCAAAGCCGATCAGGAGCTGCCGCTCCGCGCTCGCTTTCCCGGGCGATCCCGGTAGATCAATCGCACCGGGCAATAACCGCACCGATAATGTTTCCTCTTTCTGGGTCAGGGTCATCGCCAACCCTTTGGCTTCGGTATCATGCAGGTCAGTTACCGTCACCCCGGCCTGGGCTAAGGTTTCGGCGCAGGCGAGCAGGCTCTTGCGGGCGATGTTAAACTTCTCTTCTGGTGAAAGCGTGCGCCGATAGTGGGTTTGTTTGCCGACCGGCTGCGCCGGGATGCCGCCAATCAGCCGCTCCGCCGCGACGTGTGCCGCCACTACCGAATTGGCCATTACCGTCACCCGCGGCCCGATCTCCACCCCGGGCAGGACCACGACGCCGCTGCCGAGGTGGCTGTCATCGCCGATCACCACCGGGGCAAAACCGGTCGAAAACCCGTCGAGTGGCGACAGCCACTTGCGATGGGTGTAGAGGCGCACCTCGGGGGCAAGGCAGACGTGACGCCCGAGGGTCACGTCGCGATCGAGGTTGACGTAAACGTCGTAGGCGATGAAGGTGTTGTCGCCGATGGTGCAGGTGCGACCGGTGCCGGCGCCGACAAACACGGTGTTGAAGCGGATGCCGACCATCGTCCCGGCCAGGAAATGGCCGCAGAGGATTTTGACGTTATCGCCGATCTCGCCCAGCAGCCCGAGGCGAAACGCTTGGCAGCGGATGAGCACGCGATCGCCGATGCTGGTGTCGGCGCCGATATCGATGATCTCGGCGTCGAGCATCGTCCCCGTCCCCAGAGTGACGCGTTCGCCGATGCGTGCCCCGTGCTGGCGATAGAGCCACACCTTGAACGCCGATGGCAACGCCGCGAACGCCTCAGGGGCCTGGCGAATCTGCGCCAGAAAGGCCGGGTCGAGCCGACCATCGGTCATCGGTTGCGCACTACCTGTTTCGGTTGGCGCGACCGGAGGGGATGCTGTCACGTCCGCCGCCGACCCCATCTCTTCCGGTTCGGAAGTCGCTCCAGCGGTGGTTGTCGCGTCGCTAGCTCGGCGTGCCAGCTCAGCGCGAACCTCCTGCTCGCGCACAAAGCCGCGCCCGGCGAACAGGGCCGGATCAAGACCAGCATCGTCGATCAAAGCCCTGGCCCTGTGCGAGAAAGTTGCGGCCACTGGTGCGATCCCACCCGTGGCGGTTGCTTTCCTTCCGGTCGGTGACGCGGACGCCGCGCTTAAGGTCCCAGGCGCGACAGGGGATGACGTGCCTGGGACCGCCACGGGTGTGGCCACTACTGTCCCATCAACGGCCGGCAGCGGCCTTCCCCACGGTGACAGCGGCGGGGTGTCTGCGGAAGGGGGCAACGCTCCGCTCGTGGTCAGCGATGGCGCGTCGGCAATTGGGGACAGATCAGCAGCAGCAACCGGTCGTGGCTTTCCCCACGGCGACAGCGACGACGATCCTCCCGCGGAGGTGGGTGACACCCCATTTGCCGTTGGCAACGGCGAGGCGGCAACTGGAGGTTCCTCGGCGGCAGCGGACAAGGGCTTTCCCCACGGCGACAGCGGTGTCGCAACTGGTGCCCCGGCGGCGGCAGAAGAGGGGGAAGGCCCCTCCGCGACCGTGGGAACGCCTCCGCCAGGTACCTTTCCCCTAACGCCCGGCGACGGCTGAGCGACCAGATGCGGCGGCGCCTCCCCCGGTGGTGGAATCAGCTCCTCCGGCGTGGCAGTCAAATAACCGACCACCGTCCCGACGGCGACGGCGTTGTTGGGTTCCCGCTGTGGTCGGAGGTATCCAGACGCCTCAGCCTGGACATCGACCGCCGCCTTGGTGGTCTCGACGCAATAGATCGGGTCGCCGGCGGCAACGTGCGAACCCGGTGGCACGAGCCACTCAAGCAAGGTGACAATGTCGTCATTATCGTTAAGCCTGGGGACGATGATCGGCTGCATGCAACGAAGACCCCTCCTTGGTCATTTTTTTCCACCCTATCGGCTGGATCCGCTGGACTCCGGGCGATGGGCCGACTTCCTTAATTTCTCGTTAGCGCTAATGCAGCCGCCACCACGTCCGCCACGCCGGGCAGGATGCGATTCTCCAGGGTCGGGGCACTGCCGATCGGCAGATCACGCGCCGCCACCCGCGCCACCGGCACCGCTCCGCCCCCACCCGATCCAGCGCTCAGCAGGGTCGCCACCACCTCGGCGCCCCAGCCGGCGGTCAAGGTCCCCTCCTCGGCCACCAGCAGACGCCCGGTTCGCTTGAGACTTGCCTGTAGCGGTTGGGGATCGAGCGGCGCCAACAGCGACGGAATGACAATTTCCGCCGTCACCTCCTCTTCAAGCAACAACCGTTCCAGGGCCTCCAGCACCACCGGCACCATGCCGCCGTAGGTCACCACCGTCAGCTGGTCGTCGCGAAAGGCGGTCGCCGACAAAGAAAGGGTCGGACAGAACGTTCCCCCCCGGCGCAGGTGCCAGCAGCCGATCATTCCCGCCTCGGGCGCGGCCACGCGCCGACCGTAATCGCCCTTGTGTTCGATGAAGAGCACCGGCCCCTTGCCGGCAAGGATGGTCTGACACAACAAGGCGCCGGGGTCGTGCAGGTAGCTGGGAGCGATCACCAGCAGCCCGGGAACACCGAGGTAGAGCTTCTCCAGGCATTGGCTGTGGGTGGCGCCATAGCCGCGTCGCCCCCCCATCGGCGTGCGCACCACCAGGGGAACGGAGACCTGATCGTTGTACATCCAGGCAAATTTTCCGGCGTTGTTGATCAACTGGTCGGCAATCAGGGTGATGAAATCGCCAAACATGATCTCCACCACCGGTCGCAAGCCGCGCAACGCCATGCCGATACCCAACCCTGCCAACGTTGCCTCGCTGATTGGGGTGTTGTGTACCCGTTCCGGAAAGCGCGTGGAGAGCCCCTTGGTCATCTTGAACGCCCCGCCGTAGGGGTCGCGGAGATCCTCACCGAGCAGATGCACGCGCGGATCGGTCATCATCGCCTGCAACAGCCCCTGCTGGATTGACTGCCCACAGGTGAGACTCATGGCGCCTCCCTTGACGGCGTGCCTGGTACGCTCCCGCCTTGCCACCAACACCGCATTGAGTTGGTACCGATCGGGGATGGAGGAACCGCACCTATGCGAAATTCGCCATAAATCAGGGTCATAAAGCCTCCGCCATCGGCATCCCCTGCGCCGCCGCCAGCGACTCCTGCAACCGCCGTGCGCAACGCTGGTCGATTGTCTCTTTCAACGGGGGATCAAGTTGTGACCCGGCCAGGAGTAAAGGGTCCTGTAGACCCCACCGCGTCTCTTCCGCGCGTGTGCGGTAGCAGCAATCATCGCTCTTGCTGTGACCGGCTTGGCGATAGGTGTGAATCACCCAGAAGAACGGGCGACACGCCTGCCGCACCTGGGCGACAACATCCCGCGCCTGGGTGAGAAGCTGCACAACATCGTTCGAGGTGATCTCCGCCGCCTCCACGCCAAAGGCCTGGGCGCGGGCGGTCATCGATCCGGCGACGGTGCGCGCCACCGGGGAACTCATCGCATATTGGTTGTTCTCGACGACGATCAACAGCGGCAACGACCACAACGCGGCGATGTTCAGACTCTCGTAGACCACCCCCTGTCCGAGGGTGCCATCGCCGATGCAGCAGACGACGATCCGGCCGCTGCCGGCGATTTTTTCCGCCAGCGCCATCCCCGTCGCCACCGGTACCATCGACCCCTGGATGCCGTTGGAGATAAAGCCGCCGCCACACAGGTGTTGACTGCCGCCGCGCCCGCCGACCACCCCCCCCTGGCGCCCCATGATTTCGGCAAGCAACCCGGTGACATCATCGGTTCGTGCCAGATAATGACCATGGCTGCGATGATGCCCGGTGACCAGATCCCCCGGTGCCAGGGCGGCCATCAACCCGACCGCCGCCGCCTCCTGACCGGCACAGCTGTGCGTTGTGCCAAAAAGCAGGTTGCGCCGAAACAGATCCTCCAGCATCCGCTCGAAGCCGCGAATCAGCACCATCTGCTCGTACAGGCGGGGAAGCTCCTGCTCGGACATGGAAAAATTCCCCTCAGGCAAAGTCACCGGGGTTGAAGTCATGAAACTGCTTCTTCAGGATCCCGGCGAGCGGGAAGTCGGCGAGGGTGGCGACGATCCGGCGCGCGGCATCCCCCTGTCCATAGGGGGGAACCATCGCCTCTAACCCCTGGCGGAAGGCCGGATCGAGCCCACGGCGCAGCGCCTGCACGATCGCCAGCGTATCCTCCGCGCAGTCGATCACCGAAGGGGCGCGCAGCCGACCGCGCTGCCGATCGCCCAGATTGATCGCCGGCATGCCGAAACAGGGGGCCTCGATCAGGGCGCTGGACGAATTGCCAAGCATGATCTCCATATGGCGCAGGGCGCTTAAGTAACGCACGGTGCCGAGACTGGTCACCGTCATCGCCTGCCGCGGGTGTGCCGCCACCCAGGCATCGATCCGCTCCTGGATGACGCGGCCGGCGGTGTCGGCGTTGGCGCGGGTGAAGAGAATCCGCGCCTCGGGGAAGGTCTCCAGAGCGGTGAGGATGGCATCGATCGCCGTTTCTGGTCCTTCCGTGCTCAGGGTGACCGGGTGGTAGGTGACCAGGATGTTGGTCGAGCCAAGCTGAAAACCGGTTTCCTGCTGCCAGGTTTCGCGGTCGAGGAGCGGCGTGCGCGTGACATGATCCAGCCCCGGCGTGCCAACAACGAACACCCGGCCCGGATCCTCGCCCAGCTGGATGACACGCTGGCGGTAAGGGGCGGCGGCGGTGAAGTGCAGATGCGACATTTTGGTCAGGGTGTGGCGGATTGCCTCATCCATCACCCCTTCCGATCCCTCGCCACCATGGATGTGCGCGACCGGAATGCGCGCCGGCAGCGCCGCGGCGACTGCCGCCAGTGCCTCGAAACGATCGCCAAGCACGAGCAGGAGATCGGGCCGCAGTCGGTCCAAAACATCGGCGAAGCCGATCACCCCCAGTCCCAGGGATTTGGCGATGGCGACCGGGGAGTCGGCCGAGAGCAGCATCTCCACGCGGCCGTCGATCGCAAAGCCGTCCCGCTCGATCTCCCTGATCGTCATGCCGAACTCCGGCGAGACGTGCATGCCGGTGACAACCACCTGCAAGCGCAGTTGGGGATGGTCACGAATTTCGCGCATCACCCAGTACAGATGTCCATATTCGGCGCGAGAGCCGGTCACAACGCAGATGGTCCGCATATCCTCTTCTTTCGTGTTGAACAGCCGATGATTCCAGACCGCCATCCGCCGGTTGGCCGTGGCGGTGATCTCCAATCCTGCCCGACGGACAAGAAGTCGGGTCTCCAGGTGATGTCATCCCGCCAGCAGCCGATCGGCGGTGGCGATGACGTGATCCTGTTCGGCCACGGTCAGACCGGCCGAACAGGGAAGCGTCAGAATGCGCGGTGCGATCGCCTCGCTTACCGGTAGCGCGGTGCGTGGAGCGTCACGGTAGGGCAGTTGGAGGTGGATCGGTTTCCAGAACGGGCGGGCGGCAACCCCAGCGGCGCGAAAGGCGCCGTAGAGCGCACGCGTGGCTGCCGGCTCCAGCCCCTCTGGCAGTACTACCCCCGAGAACCAGCAGGCACTTTTCGCCCACGCCGGCACCGGGAAGGGAGTGACCCCCGGCCAATCGTGACAGGCGGCGTCATAGCGCGCGCGGATCCGTTGCTTGGCAGCCACCAGGGCATCAAGTCGTTCAAGTTGGGCACAGCCGACGGCAGCTTGCAGGTTGGTCATGCGATAGTTGAAGCCGACGCGATCGTGATCATACTCCTCGCCATGACGTGCGGTGGTTGTCAGGTGACGCACCAGGTCGAGCAGGGCCGGGTCATTCCCGACCACCGCCCCACCGCCGCCACAGGTGACCGTCTTGTTGCCATTGAAGGAGAAGACCGTCAGCTCTGCCTCCAGCGCGGCGATCGCCCGCCCATGGGCGCGTGCCCCCAGGGCGGCGGCAGCATCGGCCACCACTGGCAATCCATGCCGCCGCGCGATGGCGACGATGGCATCCATTTCTGCCGGATTGCCAAGGACATGAACCGGCATCACCGCTGCCACGCGTCGTCCGCTCGGGCGGTGGATCACCTCCCGCTCACCGCGCCGTTCGGTGCGTTGACAGAGTTCGATTTCCAGCTGTTCCGGGTCGAGGGTCCACCCCTCACTCTCAACGTCGAGTAGCCAGGGAAGGGCGCCGCAGTGGGCGATTGCGTTAGCGCTACCGATAAAAGTGAAGGCCGGGAGGATGACCAGATCATCGCGCCCAACGCCAACCGCCGTCAGGGCGGCGTGCAGGCCGGTCGTTCCGGCCGAGGTGGCCACCGCCCGTGTCGACCCCGCCGCCGCGGACACCATCGCCTCGAAACGATCAACAAACGGCCCAACCGACGACACAAACGTCGAGGCGATGCACTCCTGCAGGTAGAGTGCTTCGTTCCCCGTGAGATCCGGCACGGCAAGAGGTATCATGGAGGTCCCTTCTTCCACATCGCGGTACGTAACGACACCTCATGGATCCCGCCATTCTCCTGGACCACTTGGCGCAAGGGATGCGTCTGCAAGAATCAGGCCGACACTCGGAGGCCATCCCCCTCTTTCAGACCATCCTCAAACAGCTCCCTGGCCATCCCCACGCCTGTTACCTCTACGGCATCTCCCTCATTCATATCGGTAACCCGGATCAGGCCATGGAACTGCTGAGCCGGGCGATCCTGGGGTGCCCGGAAGAGCCTTTGTTCCATCAGGGACTTGGGGTCTTGCTCCAAAAACAGGGCCTCTACTACCCGGCGCTTGAACGCCTGAACGAAGCCATCCGTTTGGCGCCCGGCGAGGCGCGCAATCACTTTCTCGCCGGTGACGCGCACATGGATCTGGGTCAACTTCCGGAGGCGATCCATGGGTTTCGCGAGGCCTTGCGCCTGCAACCCAGCTTCAAGGAGGCGGCGGTCAATCTTGGGCTTTGTCTCAAAGCGCAGCATGACCTCGGTGCCGCGCTTGGGTTGTTTGACTATGCCCTGGCCATTGACCTCGACCACCTTCCCGCCCGGCTCAATCGTGCCTTAACCCTGCTTTTGGCCGAACGCTACGCCGAAGGGTGGGCCGCCTACGAATGCCGTTTCCAGCTGCCGGAGGTGGTCGAGCAGATGCGGCGGATTCCGTCCGGCCCACGCCCTTGGCGCGGCGAACCTCTGGCCGGAAAGTCCATCCTCATCCTTGCCGAACAAGGTTTTGGCGATAACATCCAGTTCATTCGTTACCTGCCGATGGTCAAATGCCTTGGCGCGGAGATCATCCTGGAGTCTCCCTTTGCCCTCGAACCCCTGTTCAAGCATTTTCCCGGTATCACCACCCTGACCAATCGTGCCCGGGTGGCACAGGATGGGCAGAAGGCTGATTATTACTGTCCCCTGCTCAGTTTGCCTGGTCTGCTTGGTACCACACCGGCGACTATTCCCGCCGACATTCCCTATCTTTCACCACAACCGGAGGATGTTACGACCTGGCGGGAGCGCATCGTCGGACCCGGGCGCAAGGTCGGCCTGTTTTGGGAGGGTAAGCCCTTGCATCGGAACGACCTGGCGCGGCGTCGTTCCTGTCCCCCGCGAAATCTTGAACCTTTGCTTACCCTGCCCGGGATCACCTTCTTCAGCTTTCAGACTGCCGACACCACCTCGGAGACCGGTTTTCGTCCTCACCTGCCGCAACCGGTTGCGCTGGGACCACAACTGGCCAATTTTGCCGAAACGGCGGCAGCGCTTTCCCAGATTGACCTGCTCATCACCATCGACACCGCCATTGCGCATCTCGCCGGTGCCCTGGGGCGACCGGTGTGGCTGCTCACCCCTTACGCCCCTGACTGGCGTTGGCGCTTGACCGGCGATGATAACCCCTGGTACCCGAGCATGACCTTGTTTCGTCAAGAAAAACCCGGTCGCTGGCATGAACCCATCGCCAGAATTGTCGAGCGGTTGCGGGAAGGTCTCTGAGGGGGAGGCAGGGCAATCGCACTTGGAATTGGCATTTTGCCGTGAAAGGGCACTTTCATTAAAAGCGGTTGGGAGGTTCGGGGGGAGGCTTATTCCAATTCCATCTATGGTCTGCCCCGTTTGGCAAGGAAAAAATCAGCTGTGGCGACATGGGACGGTGGAGTTGCAGTCATCTATCCGGTCTCTTGGTGAGAGGATGTCGCTCCTCTCGGACCCTGATGGATATCCGCGCATTCCCGTCCTCAGCAGAATCGCGGTCTTCTCGA
>PEAJ01000050.1 GCA_002753495.1 Magnetococcales bacterium HA3dbin3
ACGCACGTCATCCGCATGAGCCACTTTGCAAGGGTTCTGGCCCTCAGGGCCGGCTTGAGTGAACCCGAGGCCGAACAGATCATGTACGCCGCCATGATGCACGATGTTGGCAAGATCGGCATCCCCGACCACATCCTCCTGAAACCGGGAAAGCTGACCTCGGAGGAGTTTGCGATCATCAAGCAACACCCCGAGGTCGGCCACCAGATCATTGGCGAAAAGGCACCCCGATTGCTCGGCCTGGCACGATCCATTGCCCTCACCCACCATGAAAAATGGGACGGCAGCGGCTACCCGCGGGGGTTGCGGGGATTGGACATTCCCCTCGAAGGCCGGATCACCGCCGTCGCCGATGTCTTTGATGCCCTGACCAGCGCCCGCCCCTACAAAAAAGCCTGGACGACGGAAGAGGCCCTGGCCCTGATCATCAGGGACGCCGACCAACACTTCGACCCGGAATTGGCGGCGTTCTTCGTCGCCATGAAGCCCGAAATCCTGAAAATCATGGACGAGCACAGAGATGAGTGACGAAGAGGGGACCCTCCTCCTGGTCGATGACCAGCCGGAGAGCATCGATATCATCCGCAGCATTCTCGGCACCCGCTACACGATCAAGGTGGCAACCAACGGGCGCCTGGCCTTAAAGATCGCCGCCCTGGGTGGCCTCGATCTGATCCTTCTCGACGTGGTTATGCCCGACATGGATGGCTACGAGGTGTGTCGCCGCCTCAAGGAACACGCCACTACCCGCGATATCCCTATCATCTTCCTGACCGCCATGGACGGAACCTCGGACGAAACGATCGGCCTGGAACTGGGTGCCGTCGATTACATTCGCAAGCCCAGCAACCCGCTGGTCGTGCTGACCCGGGTCGGCAATACCATTGCCCTGCACCGCGCCAAGAGGGATCTTCAGAGGAAAAACGAGGAATTGCAGGCCGCATTGCGCCTGCGCGAAGATATCGAGCAGATGGCCCGCCACGATCTCAAGGGTCCGCTCTCCGGACTGATCGGCCTGCCCGAGGTCCTGCTCGCGGATGAGAGCAACCTGACCGATCGACAGCGCACCGTCATCCGCATGATCGAAAAAAGTGCCTATACCATGCTGGAGATGATCAACCGCTCCCTGGACCTGGTCAAGATTGAGGCCGGCAATTATGCCTTGCAACCGGAGACCTTCGACCTCCTGCATGTCCTCGACCGCGTCATTGATGACATGGGCAGACACGCAAAACCAAGGAAAATCGCCGTACGAATCATACGAAACGACAACCAGGGGCGCGAGGTCCCTTTCCTCGTCACCGGCGAGAGGATGCTCTGTCATCCCCTGTTTTCGAACCTGATCCTCAATGCCATCGAGGCTGCCCCCGACGGCGGCGAGGTGACCATCGCCCTTGCGTCGGAGAAGGGGCTGCGCATCGTTCGCATCACCAATCCAGGAGAGGTCCCCGACGAAGTCCGGGAGCGCTTTTTCGAGAAGTACGTCACCTCAGGCAAGAGGAGTGGTACCGGCTTAGGGACCTATTCGGCCTGGCTGTCGGCGAGAACACAGCGCGGTTCGGTCGCGCTGGACTGCACACAGGCCGGGTGGACATCCGTCACTGTCACCCTGCCGGGCGGCTCGTGATTCCATCCGGCAAGGCACCCGCCAACCCGCCTGATCCAGCGGTCGACAAACACGGCACCCACGACCCGATTCCCGAAAGGAGGAGACGAAAACCGCCGCCGGGAATACGCCAGGCAACTACCGCTTGCCCTCAAGTGCCAAGGCGAGGCTCAAGCTGACGCGCTCCTCCCCTTCCGTGGCGACCGGTACCACGATTGCGGAGGCTGGGCCCTCCCGCCGGATATCGGGAGCGGAAGGGGGAACGAGCGAACGCACCGCGCGCGTGGCATCGGCACCACGCACCTGGCTCGCACCCTCACTCACCCTGCCCTCGCCTCTGGAACCAGGAGAAGCGGTGCTGGCAACAACTGCCTCGGTGGAACCCGAGGGCGCATGCGGCAACACCCGGTACCACGAAACAACACCGATGGCAACCATGACCAGGATGAACGAATAGAAAAGGAAATTCTTGCTCCTGCTCGCATCCCTTTCCGTCTGGGAAATGGGGGTCTCGATCCGCGGCATGTCGCTGCCTGGAATCGGTCGGAACAGATAGGGCGAGCGCGACGAGGATACGGGCTCCCGCGCGGTGGCATCGGAAACCAGAGCGGCAGGCTGGGACGCAGAAAACGAGGACGAAACAGCATGCCCCCCCCTTTCCTCCTGCGCGGTATGCTCGGGCGGACACACCATGCCGACAACCATATTGATGGCATCACCGATGGTCGCGTCGCTTTGCGTGGCAAGTTCCTTCAAGTGGCCGGCGGTAGAAACATCCACCCAGGCATGAATGCGAATCTTCCCCGCATCCTTGGCCTTGGAAGCAAACCTTCGTTGACGTTCAGCGTTGCTATCGCCCATGTTGTCTCCCAAAATGGGGCCGCCCGGCAGCAGATCATTTCAGCTGTCCCTGAATCTGTCAAGCCAGGATCATTCCCCTCCCCGACACCCTCGAAACCCAACCATGAGGAAGGAGAACCAACGTGGCAAATCTGGACGCATGCATAGGCGGCACACCCCTGGTTGATCTTGAAAAACTGTCTGCCCCCTTTCCGCATGTGCAAATCCTGGCCAAGCTGGAGGGGAGCAATCCGGGCGGATCGGTCAAGGACCGCGCGGCCCTGGGGATGATCCTCGGGGCGGAGGCGCGTGGCGCGTTGCGCCCCGGCGTGCGCATCATCGAGGCAACCAGCGGCAACACCGGCATCGCCCTGGCCATGCTGGCGGCACGCCGTGGCTATCCCCTCACCCTGGTCATGCCCGAGAGCATGACCATCGAGCGGCGCGCGGTCATGGCCGCCTATGGGGCCGACTTCATCCTGACCCCCGCCGCCGACAGCATGGAAGGCTCCATCGATCGGGTACGGGCCATGGTCGCCCAGGGCGAGGGGATCACCCTCGACCAGTTTGCCAATCCGGACAACTGGGGCATTCACCAACGAACAACGGGACCAGAAATCTGGCGCGATACCGAGGGCAAAGTGACCCACTTTGTAAGCTCGATGGGCACCACCGGCACCATCATGGGGGTGTCACGCGCCCTGAAGGCCCGCAACCCGAGCATCCAGATCGTCGGCGTACAGCCGGAAGAGGGAGCAAAAATCCCCGGCATCCGTCGCTGGCCGACCGCCTATCTTCCGAAGATATTCGACTCCCGGCGCATCGACCGTGAAATGGATGTCTCCGAAGCAGAATCGCTGGAGATGGTCCGCCGTCTCGGCCGGGAAGAGGGGATCTTCGCGGGGATCTCCGCGGGCGGCGCGGTGGCTGCCGCGGTCCGTCTTGCCGCGGAGTGCGCGGAGCCGGCCTGCATCGTCGTCATCCTTCCCGACCGCGGAGACCGCTACCTCTCCATGAACCTCTTCTGATCGATCCCCCTACAGCTTTTTCGTTTTGATCTCCTGCCAAAGGGCACGATAGGCGTCGCTCTCCGGTGATGTCGGGGCATAGGCGAAGATCGGAGCGCGCTTGATGCCCATCGCCTCGATGGCGTTTGAATCGGGAATGGTGGTCCGCAAAAAGATCGGGTGCTCCTGCAATACCTTGCGCATCACCACTTGGTGGATGGGCTTCCCGGAGCTGACCTGATTAAAAAACGGGGCCACGCGCAGCCTGGGCGTGCGCCGGCTGGCAATGAACTGAACGAGCTTGTTGTAGGCCCGCAGGGAAAGGGTCGAGGGCAGCAGGGGAATGACCAGAACATGCGAAACCCTGAACACGCTCTCGGCAACGATGGAAAGCCCGGGCGGGCAATCCAAAAAAACGTGGTCGTAGTCGCGCGCCAGCGCATCGAGAACGCGAACAAATGATTTGAGCGGGTCGTTTTTGTCATGCAACAATTGATCGAGATGACGGTAGGAGATGTCGGCCGGTAGAAGGTCCAGATTGGGATAGCCGGTCATGCGCAGGTGAGGGTCAAGATCGACCTTGCCCTTCAAGACCGCCTTGGCACCTCCCTTGACCTTGGGTTTGACGCACAAAAAAAAGCTCGTGCCACCTTGTGGGTCAAGATCCCAGATGACCGTGCGCACCCCCTCCATGGCGGAAAGATAAGCCAGATTGACGGTGTTGGTGGTCTTTCCCACGCCGCCCTTGAAATTGTATACGGAGAAAATTTTCATGGCGCTTAAACTCTTTCCCTGCTCATGATCCGAGGGGGTGCCCGGGCATCGGTTCCGGGCTGATCAGCCGTTAAAGATAAAGGCAATGACCACCAAAAGGGAACCGCCTATCGTGGTGACCGAGGTTGATCCCCCCCGCGTTTCGTCGGGTTCGGCCCACCGGGCAACGACCCGCTTCCGACTCGACCTCGAATACGCAGGGGAGAGCTTCCACGGCTGGCAACGCCAGGCGCTCGGAACAACCGTGCAGGGCGTGGTGGAAGAGGCCCTGACCCGGCTGTGCGGACACCCGGTCACCCTGATCGGCGCCGGCCGCACCGATGCCGGGGTGCATGCCCTGGGTCAGGTGGCGCATTTCGACACGTCGCATCCCCGTCCCGCGGCCGTGCTGCAACGCGCCCTCAATGCCATCACCCCCCCGACGGTGACAATCTTGCGTGTTGCGGCGGTCTCTGATTCATTTCACGCACGCTACGCGGCGCGTTACCGCGAATACCTCTACCGCCTCAGCGACCGGGAAACCCCTCCCGCCCTGGAACGAGGACGACTCTGGCATCTCCCCCTTCCCCTCGACGTGGCGGCCATGCGCCAGGGGTTGCACCTGCTGCTCGGGACCCATGACTTTTCCGCCTTTCGCGCCGCCCAATGCCAGGCCAAAACCCCGGTGCGCACCATCCGTCGAGCGGAAATTTGGCGTTCGGGGGAGGAGATCCGGATCACTCTCGGGGCCAACGCCTTTCTGCACCACATGGTGCGCAATGTCGTCGGGTCCGCCGTCCTGATCGGCCAGGGGAAGAGGGCACCCGCCTGGTTTGCCGAGCTTCTCGCCAACCGGGATCGCGCCCAGGCCGGTGCCACCGCCCCCCCCGCACGGCCTCTACCTGCAACGCGTCTCTACGCGGATCCCGCTCTGGAAACTCCAATCGTTCACGCATGGACAATCAGCACCACGTGAAGGAAAACCCGACCGGCATGCCCCTCGCGGCATGGGGTCTCTCCCCTTGTCATTTTACCGAATACGCGTTCCACACCGGGAGCACCGTGGTCAAGCGGGGTTCTTTTCCGCACATCGTTCAGCTACCATGGGGCCGTACCGAGGCATCTTTCGCACAACACCGGCTTTTCTGGGGCGAACCCTCCCCAACGGTGCCCTGTCTCCTCCCGCGAGCACGTCATGAACCGCCTCCTTCCGTTGCCTCTGCGCACCGTTGTCCCCCTGCTGCTCCTGCTTTTTACCCTGTTCACGGCCATCATTGCCATTTTGTGGGAGTACCACGATGCCCGGGCCATGACCCAGCGGGAGGCGCGGGAGGTTCTTCACGCCCACTTGGCCCAATTGGCCAGCAGCCTGGGCGCGGTGTGGGAGCAGATGCCCGACCACAAACTGGACGACGACGCCATCCAACGCATCCGCACCGATGTCCGTCTTGCGTCGGCCTATCGCGATGTCACCAACATCCTGATCGTCGACCATGGCGGCGTGGTGCTTGCGAGCTCGCAATCCGCGGATGTCGGCAAGCCGTTCACTTCGCTCCCTTTCAGTCGGCAGCGATTGGTTCAGGAGGCATTGACCCAGGACCCCGCCGACTCCGAAGATGAGGATGAGGAGTTTCTCGTCGAGGAGGCCTCGATCACCGGCTACCACCGGCTTCGGCGTGATGACCTGGACGCGGCCCCACAACCCGGAGAGCTGGCCACGGTCTGGATGACCTTCGACCTGCAACGCCTCACCGCCGCGACACGCAACCAGGCGTGGCGAAAAGTGTTCATCTTTGCCCTCTCCTTCTTTCCCCTGGCCCTGAGTTTCGGTGCCTTGTTCTACTGGCACGTCACCCGGCGCGTGGAATCGCTGCTCGCCGCCGCCGCCGCTCTTGCCACCGGCCACCTCGACAGCCGTGTCAACATCCAGGGAAGCGACGAATTGTCGCAAATCGCCGAAGCCTTCAACACCATGGCCAGCGAGATCCAGAACGCCCACCAACTCCTGGAAAGTCGGGTCCAAAAACGTACCCAGGAGTTGGAGGAATCCCGGCAAACCCTGCAACAGATTCTCGACACCATTCCCGTCGGCGTGTTTTGGAAGGACACTCTCGGGCGTTATCTGGGTTGCAATCAACGCTTTGCCAGTGATGCCGGCATGGAAAAACCCGCCATGGTCGTCGGCCTGAGCGACTTGGAAATGCCCTGGCACACCGAGGCCCCACAGTATCGGCTCGATGACCTCGCCATCCTTGAGGGTGGCCGCCCCAGGCCGGATTACGAGGTCAAACTCACCCTCCCTGACCAAAAGGAGCGGTGGCTGCGCACGAGCAAAATGCCTTTCCTCGACATCTCCGGCCAGACCATCGGCATCCTTGGCATCCACCAGGACATTACCGACATCAAATTGACCGAACGCGCCCTTGTCGTCGCCAACAGCAGGAATCAGCTGATCCTGGAGGCGGTGGCCATCGGCATCTGCGGGCTCGATGCCCGGGAGGTGGCCACGTTCATCAACCCGATCGGCGCAGCCATGATCGGCCTCAATCGGGAGCAGATCATCGGCCACCCCTTCCACACCTGGTGTCATCTCACCGCACCAAACTCCGGCAAATCACCGGAGGTCACATACCCCGACTCCGTCGACTCAACCATCGAATGCCCGGTCTGTGCCACCCTTCGCGACGGCAACACCCGCTCCATTCCCCTCATCCATCTGCAAACCCGACACGGCGACAAAACCCCCTTCAATCTGGTGGTCAGTCCCGCCTTGATCGACGGCAGCGCGCGGGGGGTGGTCGTTGTCTTCCAGGATATCTCCGCACAACTGGCGGCGGAGGCAGACCGACGCAAGCTTCTCATGGCAGTCGAACAAAGCCCGAGCGGGGTGATGATCACCGACCCTACCGGCCGCCTGGAGTATGTCAACCCGAAATTTTGCCAAGTAACCGGATATGCGGCCGAAGAGGTGCTGGGAAAAGATCCGAGCTTTCTCTCCTCCAGGGAGAAATCCCCGACCGAGTATGCCCTCCTCTGGCAAACCATTCTCAACGGAGGCACCTGGCAGGGGGAATTTCGCAACCGGCGCAAGGATGGAACCCACTACTGGGAGGCGGCAACCATCTCGCCGATCCTGGATGACGAGGGCAACATCACCCATTTCCTGTCGATCAAGGAGGATGTCACCGAAAGGCGCAAGGTTGAGCGCGCCTTGTTGGAAAACGAGGCGCGCCTCAACACCACCCTCGATGCCATCGACGAGGGAGTGTGGGACTGGAATGTTCAAACCGGGATGGTCTATTACACCCCGCGCTGGGCACGCATGTTCGGCTATGACCCAGACGAGATCCACGCCAACCTGGCAACGTGGCAAGGTCTGCTCCACCCGGAGGATCTGGCCCAGTTCGAGAAGGGGGTGCATGACCATTTTCAGGGGCACATCGGCAGCTTCACCTCTGAACATCGCATGCGCCATCACGATGGTCACTGGTTATGGATCCTGAGCCGCGGACGGGTGATCGAACGCGACGAGCACGGCACACCGCTGCGCATGGTCGGCGCCGACCTCGACATCACCCCACGCAAGGTGATGGAAGAGCGGCTCATTCAGGCCAAGCGCGAGGCGGAAGGAGCCAACCAGGCCAAGTCGGAGTTTCTGGCCAACATGAGCCACGAAATCCGCACCCCGCTCAACGCCATCATCAACCTCAGCTATCTGGTCGCCCAGGGCGGATTGCCCCCGGTGCAACGCGACTACCTGAAACGGGTGCAAGAGGCCGGACGCTCCCTGCTCAGCATCCTCAACGACATCCTCGACCTCTCCAAGATCGATGCCGGACAGATGACCCTGGAGAACGTCCCCTTCCAGCTCGATGACATTCTCACCCACCTCGCGGCGATGATCAACACCGCCAATGCCCACGACTTGGACATCATTTTCCGGATCCACCCAACAATCCCGCGGGAACTGCACGGGGATCCCCAACGCCTGGGACAGGTTCTGGCAAACCTCGTCGGCAACGCCCTGAAATTCACCGAAAAGGGCCATATCCTCCTCACCGTCGCACCCGATCAGCGCAGCAACGAGCGCATGGCGATCCGCTTCGTCGTCACCGATACCGGTATCGGCATCCCGCCCGAAGAGCGCTCACACATTTTCGGTCCGTTCACCCAGGGTGACACCTCGCGCAGCCGACGCTACAGCGGCATCGGCCTGGGTCTGGGCATCAGCGAACGCCTTGTCCGGATGATGGGTGGAGAAATTCAGGTCGAGAGCCGTCCGGGACAGGGAAGTTCGTTTCAGTTCACGGTCTGGTTCGGATTGACCGACGCCGGGCACCTTCCAGTCGATGCCGTGCGGTTGGGATCGCTCTATCATCAGCGGGTGCTGGTCGTCGAAGAGAACCCCCTGGCGCGCGAAGCCATCGTCGAGCTGCTCTCCTTCCACGGCATGGAGGCAAACGCCACCCCGGCCAACCACGGCGCCCTGGTTCAGCTGGAACACAAAAGCAAGGCTGGCGAACTTCCCCCCTACGCCCTGTTTTTGTTGGACCTGGATACCTTGCACGTCGATGGCTTTGAGAGCGCCCGACGCCTGCGGCTCCTCCCAACCCAGAAGGAGACCCACATCCTGTTCATGGTGTCGACAAAAAACCGGGACAAGGTCCAACACGTCCTCGAAAATCACGACCATTGCGGTCTGGTGTTCAAGCCGATCATCCCCGGCACCCTCCTGGGCGGCATGGTCGATCTGCTCGACACGCGTCAGGACCAACCCGCCCTTCAGCCCCTTCCCTTGACCCGAGCAACAAGCGAGACGTGGCACCTGCCCGGCGTCGACATTCAAACCGGCCTGAGTCTCGCTGGTGGTGATGTTGACCAGTTCCTCCAAACCTTGCGGGAGTTCCACCAGCACAACGCAACGCTCGCCGAGACTCTCCAACAGGAGTGGCGAAAACGGGAACCGCACCAGCTGCGCCAACAGCTGCACCGGCTGCGTGCCATGGCTCAAACCATCAGCGCAACGCCTCTGCTCCTTGCCATTCGTTCGCTTGAAGAGAGCCTGCACCAGCCCGAACAAGGCCCCCAGGAGCTGGCCATGGCCCTTCTGGTCGCCAGATTCCAGGAACTCATGGCCGGTCTGCACTCTGGTCTTTCTCCCTTGGCGCCGGAACCCCTCTTCCGGGATAATGCCGCGGAGTCGGCGTCCCCGCCGGACCTCGGACGCATCCAGGAACTGGTCCGCGAGCTGTCACGCCACCTCGATACCGACGTGACCAGATCATTGGAACTTTCCGAAACGCTGGTCACCCTGCTTAAAGGGTCGCCCCTCGAAAAAACGGGTCACCAGGTCAACATGGAGCTGGCCCAGTTCGAGATGGACAACGCCCGTGTGCTGCTCAAGGGTCTGCTCGACCAGGTGCAACACGCACAACAGGATGCCGCTGCCAACCCTTCCGCCAAGGCATCGGCAAAAAGGGAATCACCTGATGGACTGCCACCGGACGAGGAGTCGGAGTAATGCCACCGGTGCCCGTGGCACCAGCACTGCCAGGTTTGCGCATGGATAGATCACCCCAAGCCTCGAAACCAAGAATTTTGATCGTCGACGACGTGGTCGACAATCTGCGCATCCTGACCATCCTCCTGCAGGGCGACTACATCGTCATGGCCGCGAAAAACGGCAGCAAGGCCCTGGACCTGGCGCGCGCCAACCCAAGACCCGACCTTATTCTGCTCGATGTCATGATGCCCGGGATGGATGGCTTCGAGGTGTGTCGCCGACTGAAGGAAGACCCGGCAACCCGGGAGATTCCCGTCATCTTCGTCACCGCGCTGGATGAGGAAAAAGACGAGGCTTACGGGTTCAAGGTGGGGGGCGTCGACTACATCTCGAAGCCCTACCGCCCCCCGATCATCCGCGCCCGCGTCCAGACGCAGATTTCGCTGCAAACTGCCATGGGGCGTTTGCGGGCACAAAAAGAGCTGCTGGCATTTGAACGCGGCATGGTGGAAAACATCATCCTCAAGATGCGTGCCTCCCTTCCGCACGCCAACGAACCCAATATCCGCTCCCTCGAAACCCCGGTGGAAAAAACCACCGGCGACATCCTGCTGGCGGAACGCCGCGACGATGGGATCATGCACGTCTTTCTCGGTGACTTCACCGGTCACGGTTTGTCAGCGGCAGTTGGCGGCCCCATGGTGGTGGATATCTTCCACGCCATGAACGAAAAAAATTTTCCCATGGAGGAAATTCTCCGGGAGATCAACAAGAAACTCTACGCCAAACTTCCCCAGCACGTCTTTCTTGCCGCCATCTTCATCGAGCTGTCACCGGATTTTCGGCAATTGCGCGTCTGGAATGGCGGCATGCCCGCGCTGCTCCTCTTCCGACAAAATGCAACCGTCGAGGAGATTGTGCCCAAGTATGTCCCCCTGGGCATCCTGCCCACCATCGAGACCCATCAGGTCATTCAACACGCGACGTTACTCCCGGATGAGCGCATCGTCGCCTTCTCCGACGGCATCATCGAAATGATGGACGCCGCGGGGCAAATGTTCGGATCAGAACGCCTGGTTCAGGCCCTCCGGCACATCTACAGCAACAACGAACCCCTGGCGCACCTGGAAGAACACCTGAAAAATTTTCGCAAGGATGTCCCACAGGCGGACGACATTACCATGATCGAACTCCGCTCCTCCTGAGCCGGAGCGTCCATACCCCAGCCCATCCTGAAACAGGGGAGGTTCGAGGTGAGTCTTTTAAGGAAAATCCAGATCAGTACTGGAATCGCCTGGGTCGAGGCCCCGGAAGCGGGCTTGCGCATCCTCTGCGGCTGTCCGGCCGACAGCGTCAAACACCTCATGAAGCGCGGCCTGATCCTCCCCATCGAACGGAATGGCATCACCTTTGAAACCGGGCCCAACGCCATCCTTCTGTCCGACACTTTGCTGCAAAACGGCGATTTTGCCAACCTTGCCGAATTTCCCGTCCTGCAAATGCTCTACCGGCAGGGGATGACCCTGCCCAAACACCCCAACAACTCCGGAATCAGACCGCTCCTGATTGGCCTGCGCGAGCAGGTCAATGCACAGATGGAATACATTCATCGCGGCAACTACGGACTGGTCAGCGAGGCGGAAATGCTTGCCGCGGGGGCAACCCGGGAGGTCGCCCGGGAAATGCTTGCCCTGAAAAACAAGTTTTCCTTCGGCAACATCCGGACACCCAAGGAGTTTCTGGACGTTTGCATCGTTGGTGGCCACCCGGTGGAGGTGCGCAACGGGCTGTTTGTTCGCCGCCTGCGCATCAACCTGTATGAGTTCATGTACCACGATGAAACCATCACCGTCGATTTGCAACTTGCCCCGCATGAAAGCTATCAGTCCCCCTATCCGCTGGGATTTCACCGCATCCCCCGCGACTACTTTTCGGTCATCCACTCCGGCGAAGGGGACGGATGGGACATCAACCGCCCAAGCATGGGGAGTATCGTTGTTTTTCAGGGTCGCATCTACCTGATCGATGCCGGTCCCAACATCCAAAACACGCTCCTTGCCCTGGGAATCGGCATCAACGAGGTGGATGGCATCTTCCACACCCACTCCCATGACGACCACATGGCCGGTCTGACCAGCCTGATCCGCGCCGATCATCGCATCAAATATTACGCCACCTCCCTGGTGCGCCGTTCGGTCACCCTCAAGCTCTCGGCCCTGTCCGGCATCAAGCCCTCCCGTTTTGCCGACTTCTTTGCCGTGCATGACCTGGAACCCGACGCGTGGAACCTGGTCGATGGCCTGGAGGTGAAACCCCTCTACTCCCCGCACCCGGTGGAGACCACCGTGTTTCACTTCCGCACCCCCTGGGAAAACGGGTTTCGTTCCTATGCCCACCTCGCCGATATCATCTCCCTCGAACTCCTGGAGGAGATGACCACGCCCGAACCTGGAACCCGGATCGCGGATGACGAACCCCTGGGACCCGCCTTCCTGGAGCGTATCCGCCACAACTATGCCATCCCCGCCGACATCAAAAAACTCGACATCGGTGGCGGGGCAATCCATGGTGTCGCCCGGGATTTCCGCCACGATACCTCCGGCAAGGTGATCCTTGCCCATACCGCCCTGCCCTTCACGAATGAGGAAAAGGAGATCGGTTCCGGCGCACCCTTCGGCACCGTCGACCTTCTGATTCCGGCCTACCGGGACTACTGGGGGGCCTTCGCCCTGAATTTCTTAAGCATCTACTTCCCCAACGTCCCGGAACACCAGCTGGCCATCCTGGTCAACAATCCGATGGTGGAGTTCAATCCGCACGCCATCATTCTCAAGGCCAAGCAGATTCCGGAAAATTTGTACCTGATCCTCTCCGGCAGCGTCGAGATGATCGAATCCTCCCAGGGGGCACGTGGTCTCCTCTACGCCGGCACCCTGGTGGGCGAGATCCCCGGCCTGTTCCAGGTACAATCCGTGCAGACCTTCCGAACGGCAAGTTTTGTGCAGGCCCTGCGCATCCCCGTGTCGCTCTACGCTCAATTCATCCGCGCCAACTCCCTGGACCGGGAAATCGAGCAGCTGATGAACATCCGCGAACCCCTCAAGGAGAAGTGGCTCTTCAGCGAGGGCATTTCCGACCCGGTGCACAACCGGATCGCTCACCACACCACGATTCGGGAGTTTGCGGCCGGCACCACTCTGAACACCCTCGCCGCGGACAAGATCTACATCGTCGCCCAGGGCCGTCTCGCCTGCGAATTGGGGCAGGATCTTCTCGAAACCCTGGAAAGCGGCGATTTTTTCAACGAGGGAACGGCCGCCTATCAGGTCCCACCCATCTGTCGCATCCGCGCGTTGGAGAAGGTCACGCTCTACGAGATCCCCTGGGAGTTGCTGCGTCACGTCCCCATCGTGCAGTGGAAGGTGTTCGAGACCAACGAAAAACGCAAGGAGATGCTCCTGCACGGCGAGGTCAACGCCCACGACCCCTTCCGGTGGCACGATGCCTTCAGCGTCGATGTCCGGGACCTCGACATCCACCATCAGAAGATGTTCCAAATGGGGGCGAAACTGCACACTGCCCTGGAGAGTGCCGCTCCGGCCTCGATCCTGCGGGAAGTGGCCCTTTTCCTGAAAGGGTACGCCGAGTTCCACTTCCAGTCGGAGGAGAAACTTTTATTTGCACGCAACTACCCCGGCGCCGAATCCCACCGCCGACTGCACAGGGAGCTCATCGCCACCCTGCAGGAGATGCTGGACAAAATGACGTGTGAAGAGTGGAAAAACGGCGAAGAACTCAGCAGATTCTTCCAGGGATGGCTCATCGATCACATCCTGGTCGAGGATCGGAAATACGCCGAGTTTCTCGCCACCCATACCCTGTCACCGCGCTGACCATTCCAACCGGCATTCTCCCCCCCACAATCAGGAGAGCCCGCATGCGCATCCTCATCGCCGATGACGAACCGGCCAATCTCCTGATTCTGGAAAGATATCTCTCTTCCTGCGGCACGTGTACCCTGGCGGCGGACGGCAAACAGGCGGTCGACCTGTTCAGTCAGGCACTGGAAGAGGCCTCCCCCTTCAATCTGGTCTGCCTCGATATTGTCATGCCTGTCTTCGACGGCGTGGTGGCATTGACGAAAATGCGCAGTCTGGAGGCGTGGCACAACGTCCCACCGGGGCAGGAGTCAACGATATTCATGGTCACCTCCATCGACACCGCCGAAACCATGTTGCGGGCCTTCTTGCAGGGCGGCTGCACCGACTACCTCAACAAGCCCATCACCCGCGAAGCGATGATCAAAAAACTGCAACAACACGGCCTCATCCCATAAAGGCCGCCCGACAGAAAAGCCCCCCTCTCGCCCGCGCCGTCGGACAAGACCAGCTTCCGACTACGCCCCACCCTGTTTCTGAGCAATCAGGTCGGCCTTGGCAAGCTGTTCGAGGATCGCCTGTGCAATCCGGTCGGGTTGAAACTTCGGAATGAAGTCATCAGCTCCCATTTGCTTGGCCTTGTAGGCGTTCGACTGGTTGCTCAACGAACTGTGCAGGGCCAGATAGATGCCCGCAAGACGCGGATTGGACTTGACCCGTCGCGTGAAGGTGAAGCCATCCATGACCGGCATCTCAATGTCAGAAAAGATCAAGGTGTAGGGGCATTTTTGTCCGCCCTCGACCGACTGCTCAAGAATCTTGAGTGCCTTGTCGGCGTTTTCGACCAGGGTGTGCCGGATCCCCATCTGGTCCAGCGCCGAGCTGATCAGTCGCCGGGCTGCACGCGAATCGTCAACCGCCAGGATCTGGTGCTCAACACGCACGACTGCGTTGGCCTTCTCCAGCAAATCCTCCGAAACCTTGTCCTCGATTCCGACAATTTCGCTCAAAATTTTCTCAACATCCAACACCTGAATCGGCTGCTCTCCCTCATAGGTGATCGCGGCCAGAAAGCTCTCCTCATAAACCTCGCCCTCAGGGCTGATGATATCATCCCAGCTTTTATGGACCAGAAGGTTGGGGCGAGAGATCAAAAACCCTTGAGTCGAGGTGCTGTACTCGCACACCATGACGTAGCTAACGACGTTGCCGAAATCGATCGGTTCCAGACCAAGCGCCTGTGCAAGGTCAATCAACGAGATGGCGGAACCACGAAAATCGATTGTCCCCTTGATCGCCGGATGCGACTGCGGTATCCGCGTCACCTGCTTCGGACACTCCAAAATCTCAATAATCTTGAAAACGTTGAGACCATAGAGCTGACCATCCGTCAGATAGAAGGTCAGCATCTCCATTTCATTGCTGAAGGCCAGATTGGTTCTCTGGTTGACTTCCGACATCAGATCATTATTCATGGCATACGCTCCCCCGGCTCGCGGCTCCCGCCGCCGCAATGCGACTATGACAGCATCCGCAGTCTACCCGTTCCGCACGAAGGGCGAAAAGGATAAACCCGGGCCCGTCCCCT
>PEAJ01000051.1 GCA_002753495.1 Magnetococcales bacterium HA3dbin3
CGGGGGGGGGGGTAAGTCTACTGTTTTTGTTCGGGTGCGTCTACCTTGGGCTGGCGGCTTTGTGCCAATCCCAGGTTATTTGTGGCGTCGGAAATGGGGTCCAGGGGGGATAGCGACCGATATGGATCCCAGGCTATTTGTGGCGTCGGAAATGGGGTCCAGGGGGCCGCGCTCCCTGGCTTAGTCCAGGGCAGAGCCCTGGTGGGTCCAGGGCGAAGCCCTGGTGGGGTTCGGGGCGAAGCCCCGAGGTTCTTTTGCTTTTCCGCCCCCCTACCCACGGGCGTGTTTCGCATGCTTTTCGCGAAATGCGCCCTTAAGGGGCGGCCATTGCCGTGTTGCTTTGCGCTGTTTGCAAAGCAACACGGCGGATTGCCGGTTTTTGCGGTGCTGGAACTGTCTTCCTTTTCCTTGAGGGCGCGTTGCGCCCTTTCCCAAAGACACACTGCGCCTCTTTCTGAGTGCGCGTTGCGCCTCTTGCGTTGCGCCTCTTTCTGAGTGCGCGTTGCGCCCTTTCCTAAAGACGCACTGCGCCTCTTTCTGAGTGCGCGTTGCGCCTCTTGCGTTGCGCCTCTTTCTGAGTGCGCGTTGCGCCCTTTCCCAAAGACACACTGCGCCTCTTTCTGAGTGCGCGTTGCGCCCTTTCTAAAGACGCACTGCGCCTCTTTCTGAGTGCGCGTTGCGCCTTTCCTTGAGGGTGCGTTGCGCAAGCAACACACAACGCACGGCGGTGTGGAAACCGGGAAAAAAGGCTTTGAAGATGCTCCGGCCTTTGAAAACCTGCAATCCGCCTGACGATTTTTGCTGGAAAGCGCAAAAATCGTCAGGCAATGGCCGCCCCTTAAGGGCGCATTTTGCGAAAGGCATGCGAAACGCGCCCGTGGGTAGGGGGGCGGAAAAGCAAAAAAACCTCGGGGCTCCGCCCCGAACCCCGCCAGGGCTCTGCCCTGGACTAAGCCAGGGAGCGCGGCCCCCTGGACCCCATCTCACTCGCCACAAATAGCCTGGGATTTGCACGAGTCGCCACGTCCCCTGGACCCCATCTCACTCGCCACAAATAGCCCGGGATCCGTCCTACGCGATCACGTCGATCCGATTGCCTGGGACCTTGCTGGCCGCCACCCGGTTTGCCACAACCTTGCTGGCATTTTGCATCGCTGCCGCCGCATTGGCCCGCACCATTTTTGATTGCTGACGGACCACCTGCTGGGTCGACGTTTGAACCTTGGCAAACTGCAGGGCGGAATAGGTGGAAATTTTCACGGCAACTTCCCGGGCGCGCTTTATGGACAAGAGGCGAGGGGAGGGATCCTCCTGACACCAGGCCGGTCACCCCGCTGCCCCATGCCACCACCAGAAGGCGAGGGGCGGGGAGGGGCGGGACCGCCTGCATGTTCAGGCACGATCACCCCATCGTTCCCATGTTAACCGATTTTGCGGTCGGGAAACAGCTTTTTGGCATGTTCCTTGTAGCAGGCCTTGGTTGGGAGATCAGCCATCGGGTTTTTCGTTGCCGGTTCGGACGCGCCGGGGACGATTTCGGGGTTGACGCGGACGGGATCGGGACGACAAGGAGCGGAAAAACCATGACACCATTCAATGTGCCGGTGTTCACCGCCACGACCGGGGCGAAATCCACCCAGGGTCGATCGACGGCGGAGAAGTCGTCGTCGCCTGCGTCGACGGAGCCGTTCAAGGATTATCTGCACAAGGCGGTGACCAAGACCGGTCGTCGTCCGGAAAGCCAGCGCGCGGAGAGCGCCAGGGCGGCGCCGCGCGCGGATGCCGGCGAGGAGGGCAAGACCACCGCGAAGGAGACGACAACCGATCGCGCCGCCGAAACCGACCCGAACACAAAGGCCGATGCGTCGCCAACACAGCGGCAAGGGTCGGGGGAGCCCCAGCGCACGGAGAACCAGGACGAAACCAAATCGGCGGCCACCACCAAAGCTGGCAAGGGCACCGCGGCCACGACGGAGCGTGACGGCAGCGCCGGGGCGGAGGAGATGGTCAAGGGCGGACGGGCGCTTGCCGCCGAAATCGCGGCGATCCACGACGCGACCGCCGGTGCCTCGCCCGCGGCTGCCGCGGGGAACCTGTTGTCCGGGATGGCGTTCGGGCCGGCGGCCGGTGGGGGCGCTGGTGGCGTCGCGGCCGGAGTCGGGGTCGGGGTCGGCCAGACCCCGGGTGGTTCGGCGGAAAGGCTCGATGACCTGCTGGCGGAGGTTCTCGGGGCCAGACAAGGTGGGGGCGCGACGAAGGGGGGGCAAGTCGAAAATTTGACGCTGCAACTGGCGACCCCGTCGACGGCGGGCTCCAGCAGCAGCGCCGGCTTCGAGCTGCCGGAGGGGATGGTGGCCGTCACCGATGCCGCGAACACCAGCGGGAGCACGGCAACCAGGGGGGAGACGCCACAATTGACGCTCTCGACCACCCGGCCGGATTTTGCCCAGGAGATGGCCGATAGCATCGGCCGCCTGCGCACAATCTCGCGCCCGGGCATGCCGGAGGAGGTGCGCGTCATCCTGGAACCCAAGGATCTGGGCGAACTGCACGTGCGGTTACAAATGGATAAAAATCAACAGGTTCACGTCACGATCCTCGCCGAATCCGACGCCGCCAAGGAGCTGATCAACCGCGACCAGACGCAGCTGAAGAACGCCTTTGCCCAGAATGACTTGAACTTTGGCGGTTTGACGGTCAACGTCGGCGGCCAGTCCCATCAAGGGACCGACGAACGCTGGCGGGATGGCGGTCGGCAAGGGGGCGGCGGCACGCGGAACGGGGAGATCGAAGGGGTCGATCCCCTGGCGGCACGAGCAGCCCTGTCATCGGCACAGCGCGGCAACGAACGCGGATTGAACCTTTTTGCCTGAAGCGGAAACACCGGGCGGCAAATGTTGCCCCGGGAAAGATGCGGAAGATCCGACCGGTTTCCCCGACGAAACCCCGGCGGGAGTCGCGGCGGGAGTCGCGGCGGCGGTGCGCCGGTCACGGGGGGAGCGTGTCAGACCCGCGCCTTGACCGATGTCTTCTTTGCCGCAAATCCCGGAGAAAAAATTTTCATGAAGGTTGGTCAAGGGCGCACGCGGGCA
Source organism: Magnetococcales bacterium HA3dbin3 (assembly GCA_002753495.1). Taxonomy (GTDB): domain Bacteria; phylum Pseudomonadota; class Magnetococcia; order Magnetococcales; family DC0425bin3; genus HA3dbin3. Next base: position 3,093 of record PEAJ01000051.1, read on the forward strand.
GGGGAGGGGCAGCGGGGATTTGTTTCGCATCGCCGCCCGGAGTGGCACAGAGATTGATACGCAGAGCGCAAAGGGCAAAAAAGTACCGGAAAAAACGGACGCCGGCGGCAAAAAGTGACGGGGACGGGTTGGAAGTCGAAAGAGGATACAAGGAGGGTGGCAGATGGGTGTTTCCGGGGTGAGCAATAACGTTCCCACTTACAACAACACGAACACGGCGGGCACGTCTGGCACGACAGGGTCGGCAAATTCGACAAACACGGTTGGTGCCTCGAATACGGGGTCCGGCTCCACGAGCGGGACAAACACCGCCAGCGCCGCCAGTCAACAAACCAATTTTCTCAAGCTGCTCTCTGCGCAGCTGCAGTATCAGGACCCCTTGCAGCCGGAGCAGAATACCGACTTCTCCGCCCAGATGGCGCAATTTTCCGCGCTCAGCGAACAGCAGACCACCAACTCCCTCTTGCAGCAACTGATCAGCGCCAAGTCGACCGATCAGCTCGGGCAGGCGGTCTCCTACATCGGCAAGCAGGTGTCGGTGACCGGCAACGGCGCGAGCGTGCAGGGCGGGGCGGGGTCGGTGCAGTTCAAACTGCCACAGAGCGCCACGGCGCAGGTCAGCGTTTTTGACACCACCGGTCGGGTTGTCAAACAGATTCCGGCACAGGCCTACGACAGCGGCGATAACACGGTCAATCTCAACGATCCCAAGTTTGGTGCCAAGCTGCCGGATGGGCAGTACACCTACGCCGTCCAGGTAAACGGCAATGCATCGGTACAGGCAACCCTGATGCAGACCGGCGTGGTGACTGGGGTGTCACAGCAAGGGTCGGGAATCGTCCTGGATCTTAACGGCCAGTCGGTACCGGTGGGTAACGTCGTTCGCATTCAGCAACAGCCGGGCTCCTAGGGGAGGGTGGTTCCCCGGTTTGCCGGCGCGTTGGAACGGGGCAAGATCTCCCGCCATCGGCTCGACGGACAAGGCGTCCGGAGCCGGGGTCGGGCTGACGCAAAAGTGGAGTCGTGACAGGATTTTCGAGGAGAAATTGGCATGACCAGCATTACCGAAGCCATGTATTCCGGATCGAGCGCGCTGACCAACTATGGCAATGCCATGACGGTCATCGGGAATAACCTGGCAAACGCCAACACGACGGCCTTCAAGGGGAGTCGCACCACCTTCGAAGACATTCTCATCCAGACGGTTGGCATCAGCGGCACGCGGGGGGCGACGCAGATCGGCACCGGCATGGGCATGTCCTCGGTCGACCAGAACATGAGCCAGGGGACGATGAACAGCACCACGAGCGTCACGGATATGTCGATCGACGGTCGTGGCTTCTTCGAGGTCAAGTCCAATCCAAACGTCAGCGTGCCCTCGGCCGGGGGATCGACGGCGGTGACCACCACCGGCACCTACTATACCCGCGCCGGTGACTTCAAACAGAACAACGATGGCCTCCTGGTCAACAATGGTGGATTGGTGTTGCAGGGGTGGGTGCTTGACGCCAGCGGCAACAAGGGGGGAAACCTGCAAGACATCAACATGTCGCCGTTCAAGACCAGCAATCCCAAGGCGACGACATCGGTCAATGTCGGGGTCAACCTCAACGCCACCACCCCGGCCAACACCAAGACCTACAACCCCGACGACCCCGCCACCTACGACTACGCCACGACAACGCGCGTCTACGATTCGCTCGGCAATGGTCACAACGTGCAGCTTCAGTTCCGCAGTCTCGGCAACAATGCCTGGGAGTGGCACGTCGCGGTGCCGGCAAGCGAACTTGACCCCAAGGATCCGGCACAGAGCGGGGCCGGGACGACGATGAAGGCCGTTGATCTGGGCAGCGGCAACGTCACCGCCGCCCCTTCCGGTGTCTCCTACACTGCCGGCAAGCTGGAGTTTGACTCCTTTGGCCGGTTGAGCAAGGAGGGGTCGACGCCCATTCAGTTTGCCTTCACCGGCATCGGCGGCACCCCGTCGACGCAGCAGATTCTTTTCGATTTTGGCGGGGCCACCGACGCCAACGGGGATTCGACCAACGACTTCACCCCGCCTGCCGCCGCCGCCGCGACGGCCGGAACCGGCACCGCTGGCACGACGGGAACGACCACCGGCACGACGGGAACGACCACCGGCACGACGGGAACGACCACCGGCACGGCGGCGGCGCTTACCTACGGTACCGGCACGGCGGCGGCCGACTCCGGCAACAGCGGCACCAACGGCACCGTGCAGATGGCAGGCGACTCCTCCACCCTGAAGTTGAGCCAGAATGGTTTTCCGGTCGGCTATCTGGAAAACCTGGCCATCGGTCAGGATGGCAAGATCACCGGCAACTACTCCAACGGTGACAGCAGGGGGCTCTATCAGATCGCCCTGGTCGATTTTGACAACAGCCAGGCCCTGTCGCAGATCGGCTCCAATCTGTTCGCTGAGACGCGCCTGTCGGGCGCGGCCCGGGCGGATGCGCCGCAGAGTGGTCGTCTGGGGTCGATCAAAAATTTCTCCCTGGAACAGTCCAACATTGACCTGTCCTCGGAATTCATCAACATGATCGCCGTGCAGAGAGCTTTCCAGGCCAACTCGCGCGTGGTCACCATCTCCGACGGCATGCTTGAAGAACTGGTCTCCCTGAAGCGGTAATTTTATTCACGGATCAATGAATTGACCTTTGGTCCGGGATCGGGATGGTGTGTTCCGACGCCGGTTTCCTCACAATCGGCGGGATGGTGTTATCGTTGCCGTGAAGGCATGGATGCGGCGTTGTCTCGAATAAAGGAGCGAAAATCATGGCGGAAGAAGCGGAACAGGAACCACAGGAAGAGGCCGGTGGTGGTGGCGGCGGTGGTGGCGGTATCGTCAAGATCCTGATCATGGCGGTGCCGGCGCTGCTGATCGGCGCCGGCGGCGGCTATTTTTTCGGTTCGCGAACGGTCAAGACCGAGGTGAAGGAGGCGGTTCAGAAGGAACCACAGCCGGAGAAGAGCGTCAAAAGTCCGACAGAAATGGTCGGCGATGTCTACAAGCTCGAACCCTTCGTCGTCAACCTGAACGAGCCGCGCGGCAACCGTTACCTCAAAACCACCATCCAGCTGGAAATGGGCGAAAGCGTCCAGCCCAAGGCCGGTGAAAAGAAGGAAGAGAAGAAAGAGGAAGGCAAAGAGGGCGAAAAGGGCGGCCTGAAGGCAACACCGCTGAAGGAGGAGATCGATCGGCGCCAACCGCAGATTCGGGACATCATCCTGCAACTCTTGACCTCGAAGTCGACGCAGGAGCTGCAGGCCTTCGATGGCAAGTTCAAGCTGCGCGAGGAGATTCTGGGTCGACTGAATGCCATTCTGGTCAATGGCCAGATCACCTCGGTCTACTTCACCGAATTTGTCATTCAGTAATGCGCCGCGCCAACCCGATCGGGTGATCGCCCATGTCACAGATTCTCTCGACCGAAGAAATCGACGCCCTCATGGGGGCGTTGGACGAAGGCATGATCAACCTGGAGGAGATCGACGAGGATATCCCCGCCGCCTCCTCGGAGGAAAAAAAATACACCGCCTTCGTTTTTGGACAGAAGACATCAATCCGCGCCGGCGCGCTGCCCGGCCTCGATCTGATCAACGACCACCTCGCCTCCCAGCTCTCCTTCAAACTGACCCAGAAGGTGGGACGGGAGGTGCATGTCCAGCCGAAGACGACGATCAACCAGGTGTTCGGGCGTTTCGTGCATGGTCTGACGCCGCCGATCTTCATCAACATCCTGCGCGTCGAGCCCTCCCAGGACCTTGCCCTGCTCACCATCGACGGCGAGGTGATGTATCGGGTTCTTGAGGGTTTTTTTGGTGGCAGCGGCGATTCGGAGCGGCCGTTTCGCAACTTCTCCTCTTTCGAGATGAAGGTGATCGACCGCATCATGGATGTGGCGCGAGAACAGATCGAACTCTCCTGGAAAAAGCTCGATCCCTCGTTTCGTCTGATCCTGACCCGCTGGGAGAACCAGCCGCAGTTCGCGGCGGTGATGCCCCTTGATGACAACGTCTTCCTGATCACCTTCGCCGTCGAGGTCGGGGAGGCGGAAGGGTCGCTGACCATCTGTTTTCCTTCGGTGATTCTTGAATTGTTCAAGCAGCAGCTCAAGGTTGGTTTCCAGCAGAAGGAGACGGTGGGCGGGGCCTCGGCGTGGCGGCACTCCATGATCCGACAGCTTGGTCATGTACCCTTGCGTCTGGATCCGGTCGTCGATCACGTCACCATGACGATGCGCGACATGCTCAATCTCAAGACCGGTGATGTCATCATGCTCAATACCGATCTGAGCGAGGAGGTGGATATCGACATCGCCGGGACCACGCGCTACGCCGCGGTTGCCGGGGTGGTCGATGGCAAACGCGCCTTGCGCGTCACCCGGATCGTCCGGGGAAGAGAGGAGTGATTCCAATTCCAGATCAAGATGGCAACGAGGCTTACAACTTAGTGAGCGACGAGACAGTACGTGTTTGTACGGCGAGGAGCGAGTCAGGCAGCCAACGAAGTTGCCGCTTGATATGGAGTTGGAATGACACAGGCAGGTCAACTGTTTAGGAGCCGGGCGCTATGGAAGAGGATCTCAATTTTCCGGATGAGGATCTGATCGGGGGTGGTGATGGCAACATCCCCAACCCCTTGGGTGGCAGCCTGAACTGGCAGGAGCTGGAGAACGAAGGGGGCGGTGGCGGCGGGGAGAAAAAGGGCGGGGACGAAGAGGAGAAGGGGGGAATTCCGCCCAATCTGGAATTGCTGATGGATGTGCCGCTGGACATTTCCGTCCGGCTGGGCAGCGTCCAGATGCAGATTCGCAACCTGCTGCGCCTGAACAAGGGCTCCCTGATCGAGCTGGAGAAGGAGGCCGACGATCCGCTGGAGATTTATGTCAACGACAAGCTCCTGGCCTATGGCGAGGTGGTGATGATCAAGGAGAAGCTGGGTATTCGCATCACCGACATCGTCTCCCTCGAAGAGCGGCTGGAGAATCTGCGCTGATGCCCCTTCCTTCGTGGCCGCGCCCCGGGTGGCAAGGGGCGCTTTTGCTTCCGATCGTGATGGCCTGGATACCGCCAGCCCTTGCGGAAACCGTCAGCGACGCTACCATGGACCTGACCAGCGAGATGGTTCGCATCGTCGGTTACCTGGCGGTGGTGGTGGCGTTGTCGATTCTGGCCGTGCGCCTGAGCCGGCGCTTCGAGCCGCGCTGGCATGGGGGCGCGGTGCGGCTTCTGGGATCGCGGACCCTGGCCCCCGGCGTCGGCGTGCGCCTGATCCAGGTCGGGTCGCGGGCGTGGCTGCTCGGCGTGACACGCGAACAGGTCTCCCTGCTCGCGGAGCTGAAGGAACAGGATTTGCCAGTCGTGGAGGAACGGAGGCAGTGAACAAGGCTCAGGGCCGCTTGGGGCTCGCGATCGCCCTTTTCTTCGTGGGGTTGGTCGGCGGATGCGGCGTGGCCATGGCAGCGGATTTGACTTTCCCATCCGTCACCTTCTCGACCGGCGGCAAGGCCGACCCGAGTCAGGTGGGGGTCGGGTTGCAGATCCTCGCCATGATGACGCTCTTTTCCCTGGCGCCGGCGATCCTGGTGATGATGACCTCGTTTACGCGTGTCATCGTCGTCATGTCCTTTGTGCGCCAGGCGATGGGGTTGCAGGGGCAGCCACCGAACCAGGTGCTCGTTGCCCTCGCCCTTTTCGTCACCTTTTTTGTCATGGGGCCGGTCTTCGACCAGGTGTGGAACGAGGCCCTGAACCCCTACCTCGACAAAAAAATCAACGAAACCACCGCCCTCGATCGTGCCTCGGTGCCGGTGCGCGGGTTCATGCTGCGGCAGACGCGCGAGAAGGATCTTGCCCTGTTCATGCGTTTGGCCGGCGTGGCCAAGACGCAAAAGCCGCAGGATGTGCCGATGCGGCTGCTCGTCCCCGCCTTCATGGTGTCGGAATTAAAGACCGCCTTTCAGATCGGTTTCATGATCTATCTGCCCTTTCTCATCATCGACATGGTGGTGGCGAGTGTCGTCATGTCCATGGGCATGATGATGTTGCCACCGCTCGTAATCTCGATGCCGGTGAAGTTGATTTTGTTCGTGCTCGTCGACGGCTGGTCGCTGATCGTCGGCTCGCTGGTGCAATCCTTCCGTTGACTGGTACGGCGAGGAGCGAGTCAGGCAGCCAACGAAGTGGCCGCTTGATATGGAATTGGAATGGGGCTGAAACGATGATCTTCGGCGGCGGTCCGCAAACGGCGTTGGAAGAGGCACCGGTGGTGGTGCTGCCGATTCCCTATGGCGCAACCCTGACCTATCGTGCCGGTGCCGCCGAGGGACCGGCTGCTTTGCTTGCCGCCTCCGCGCAGATGGAACTCTACGACGATGAGCTGGCGGAGGAGATCATCGACCGTGGCATCCACACCCTGCCGATGGTCGAGCCGAACCTCGCCGCGCCCGAGGCGATGATGGAGGAGATCCGGCAGGCGGCGTTGCCGCATGTGCGTGCCGGGCGATTCTTGACCGCCATCGGGGGTGATCATTCGATCACCGTTGGCTTGTTGCGCGCCTACATCGATCATTTTGGCGACGATTTTTCCGTCCTGCAACTCGATGCCCACGCCGATCTGCGCGCAAGCTATCACGGCACCCCCTTTTCCCATGCCTGCGTCATGCATCAGGTCGCGCGCATGGGGTTGCCGGCGGTGCAGGTGGGGATTCGTTCCCTAAGCCGCGAGGAGGGGCGGTTGATCCGGGAGCGCGACTGGGGCGGACGCATCTTTTGGGCGCGCGACATCGTGCCGATGGCACAGCGTCAGGATGATGCCTGGATGGCGGCGGCGATCGACCAGCTCAAATCCTCGGTCTATGTCACCCTTGACCTCGATGCCCTGGACCCCGCGGTGATGCCGGCGGTCGGCACGCCCGAGCCGGGCGGGCTTGATTATTGGACCGTCATCCGGCTGCTGCGGCGGGTGGTGGAGAGTCGGCGGGTGATCGGCTTTGACATCAACGAATTGTCGCCGATTCCCGGTCAGCCGGCGGGGGAGTTCACCGCCGCGCGGATCCTTTACAAGATGATCGGCTATCGTCTGCGCGCCACTTGATCGCCTGACTGCCTGATCGCCTGTGACCCTGTTTGTTCCCCTCGGCTTGGGCTGGGGTGGCGGAAAGCCTCATTTCTCTCTTGAGGTTTTCGGGAATCCGTGCTCAGATCGATCTCGTGATCTTATCGGTTCACCATCGAAAGGATCTCGGTTTGCGTGTGAAAAATGAGGAAGAGTGTGATCCGGAATGCGCACCCTTCCACTTCGTCAGTCCGACATGATGGGCGACTCTTCTCGATGAGGTAAAAAAATGGCCACCGGCAAAAATCGGCTCCAGTTTGAACTGACCGACGACCAGATGGAAAAATTGAATGAACTCATGCGGGCCTGCAATCTTACCACGAGGAAGGACCTGCTTAACAATGCGTTGACTTTGCTGGAGTGAGCGATCGGTCAAACGAGGGAAGGATACATCATCGCCTCCATGAATGAAAAGTCCAAGAGTTACCGTGAGTTGGTGATGCCAGTTCTTTCCGCGCGTCGACCCGGGTGAGTTATGCCTATCAGTGGGGGGAAGGGCAACATCCCTTCCTCTCCCTGGCGGGAACATGGAGGTAGTTATGACAGTGAGTGGGGAGGGTAACATCAATGCTGGTGGTAGAGTTTATGTACGTGAATAATAAATATCTTGATCATTAAATTTTGCAGGGACTGTGCCACGGAACTTCATCAAACATTTAATCAATTGTTTCCGATTCTCACCAGTTTCACCGGCGCGGCAGTTACGTATTTGTTCGGAAAAATGGGTGAATGAGTCCCCAAAACTCCTCCTGCCACCCCTCCGCCCCCAGCAACGGCACAAAGATACACGCAAGCTTTCCTTCCCTGGACACCTGCCCTTCGGCATCCCTGTGCACGAGGTAGAGGGTTTGTAAACCGCGACTGCCGGCAGGAATCACCATGCGTCCCACGCCTGGTAAGAGCTGATCGATCAACGATGGCGGTGGCTCCGGCGGTGCCCCGGCGGTGACGGAAATGGCGGCAAACGGGGCCCGCTCCGGTGCCCCCAGCGTGCCATCACCGACCATCCCCTCAATGTTGGTCAAACCCAGCGCCTGCCACACCCGCCGCGCCTGCTCAAGCAGTTCCGGGATGCGCTCGACGGTCACCACGCGTTGCGCCAGTTGCGCAAGGATCGCCGCGCTGTAACCGGAACCGGCACCAATTTCCAATACCGTTTCCGTCCCCGTCAGGCTCAACAATTCGGCCATCACCGCCACCATGTACGGTTGGGAGATGGTCTGGCCGGCACCGATCGGCAGCGGGGAGTCGTCGTAAGCGTGATCGGCCAGATGCGCCGGCACAAAGCACTCGCGCGGCACGCGCGCCATCGCCAGCAGAACCCGCGGATCGCGGATCTCGCGCGGCACCAGCTGTTGCATCACCATGCGCTGACGCAACGCACGTGTTGCTTGCGGGTCGAGGGCGGGAATCGGCAACATGATCGGCGCTCGTCAGGATGATCAGCGGTGGTGGCCGGAAACCGGATCGCGCGGCATGATTTCTCCCCCCCCCATGCAACCCGAAACCGGCATCCTCGTGCAGAATAGCGCAACCAACGCCAGGTGGGGAAAAATTCTCCCGCCGACACCCCGCCGACACGTCGGGGAAAACCATAACCGATGGAAGAATCAGCAAGCCAAAGCTCCTTTTTCCTGTTTGTCCTCAAGGTTGGGAGGGGGCTATAAAGGGGAAAAGGTCGCGCCGGCGGTCGACATCCTTGGCCACAAGCCGGACGCCACGTGCCCACTCCCTCCCTACCTACCTCAAAATGAAGAGTCACACGCATGGAGCTCGACGCCCTGACCGCCCTCTCCCCCCTCGATGGTCGCTACGCCGCCAAGGTTGGCAATCTGCGCGATCTGTTCTCCGAATTTGGTCTGATTCGCTTTCGCGTCCAGGTTGAGCTGCGCTGGCTGGAGATGCTCGCCGACACGGTGCGCATCCCGGAAATGCCCCCCTTCTCCGACGCGGCGCGCGCGCACCTCGAAACGCTCGGTGCCACTTTTTCCGTGGCCGATGCCAAGCGTGTCAAGGCGATCGAGGCGGTGACCAATCACGACGTCAAGGCGGTGGAGTATTTCATCAAGGAGCGCCTGGCCGGCAGCGCGGCGGCGCCGTTTGCCGAGTTCGTCCACTTTGCCTGCACCTCCGAGGATATCAACAACCTCGCCCACGCCCTGATGCTTGCCACGGCACGCAAAGAGGTGATGCTGCCGATCATGGATCGCGTCATCGACGGCATCGAGGCGCTGGCCTGGCAACACAGGGAGCTGCCGCTGCTTGCGCGCACGCATGGGCAACCGGCGACACCGACCACCCTTGGCAAGGAGCTGGCCAACGTCGCCGTGCGCCTGCGCAAACAACGCGATGCCTTCGCGGCTGTACCGATTCCCGGAAAGATCAACGGCGCCGTCGGCAACTTTAATGCTCACGTTGTTGCCTGTCCGGAGGTCGATTGGCCGGCGCTTGCCGAAGGGTTTGTTCGTGGCCTGAAGCTTGACTATCAGCCCCTGACCACCCAGATCGAACCCCACGACGGCATGGCTGAGCTGTTTCAGGCGTTGAGCCGTTTCAACACCGTCCTGCTCGATTTCGATCGCGACGTCTGGACCTACATCGCCATGGGCTATTTCCGGCAGAGGACCAAGGCCGGCGAGGTTGGCTCCTCGACCATGCCGCACAAGGTCAATCCGATCGATTTTGAAAATTCCGAGGGCAATCTCGGGATGGCCAATGCAATCCTTGGCCATCTGGCGGCAAAACTGCCCCTCTCCCGGCTGCAACGCGACCTGACCGACTCGACGGTGCTGCGCAACATGGGGGTTGGCTTTGGCTACACCCTGCTGGCCTGTGATTCGACACTGAAGGGGTTAGGCAAGCTCGAAGTTGATGCCGACCGCATTGCCCGCGAGCTGCAAGAGGCCTGGGAGGTGCTTGCCGAACCGATCCAGACGGTCATGCGCCGCTACGGTGTTCCCGAGCCCTACGAGCGACTCAAGGAGCTCACCCGCAATCGCCACGTCACCCGCGCCACCCTGCACGCCTTCATCGCCGAGCTGGAAATTCCTGAGGCAGTGAAATCCTCCCTGCGGCAATTAACACCAGCCAGCTACACCGGTCTTGCCGCCACCCTGGTCGAGACCACCCTTGCCGCGCGAAAGGGCGCCTGATGGCCGACCCTTATCACATCGACAGCCACAAGCTGATCTACCATCCGGCGCGCACCGCCGCCCTGCTGGAGGTCGGTGACGATTGGGAAAAGGCCAAGGCGATCTACCCGATCTACATGGAAATCTCCCCGATCGGTGCTTGCAATCACCGCTGCACCTTTTGCGCGGTCGATTACGTCGGCTACGCCCCGAATCGCCTTGACCTCGCCATCATGCGCGAACGCCTGCCGGAGATGGGACGGCTCGGGGTGAAGAGCATCATGTACGGCGGCGAGGGCGAGCCCTTGCTGCACAAGGAGATCAGCACCTTCATCGAACTCACCCATGCCGCCGGGATCGATGTCGCCCTGACCACCAATGCGAGTGTTTTGCCGGCGGATTTTCTCGACGTGGCCCTGCCGCACCTGGCGTGGATGAAGGTGTCGATCAACGCCGGCACCCCGGCGACCTACGCGCAAATCCACCGCACCAGGGAGCGCGATTTCGATCAGGTGGTGGCGCATCTGACGCAGGCGGTGGCAGAGAAGCGAGCCAAGGGGTTGGCCTGTGTCATCGGCGCGCAATCCCTGTTGCTGCCGGACAACGCCGCGGAGATGGTGCAGCTTGCCCGCCTCTGCCGCGATGAGATTGGCCTGGATTATCTCGTCATCAAGCCCTACTCCCAGCATCTGTTCAGCCAGACGCGCCTCTACAGCGAGCTGGACTATCGGGAGCTGATCACCCTGGAAGAGCAGCTGCGCGGCCTGGATAACGACCGCTTCCAGGTTGTTTTTCGTGCTGCGACCATGCGCCAGTACACCGCTGCCGATCGTTATGACCGCTGTCAGGCGACCCCGTTCCTTTGGGCCTACATCATGGCCGATGGTACGGTTTCTGGTTGCAGCGCCTTTCTGCTCGACAAGCGTTTCGAGTATGGCAACATCAACCGGAACACCTTTCAGGAGATCTGGGAGGGGGATTTGCGACGGCAGGGGTTTACGTTTGTCAGACAGCAGCTTGATATCAGTGCCTGTCGGCGCAACTGTCGCATGGATGCGATCAATCGTTACCTTTACCAGTTGACCGGCAATCGGGTGCCGCATGTCAATTTCATTTGATCCATGCCCGACCTTGGCCCGTTCCTATTCCAATTCCATCTATGGTCTGCCCCGTTTGGCAAGGAAAAAATCAGCTGTGGCGACATGGGACGGTGGAGTTGCAGTCATCTATCCGGTCTCTTGGTGAGAGGATGTCGCTCCTCTCGGACCCTGATGGATATCCGCGCATTCCCGTCCTCAGCAGAATCGCGGTCTTCTCGA
>PEAJ01000052.1 GCA_002753495.1 Magnetococcales bacterium HA3dbin3
ATACCGGCAGCCTCGACCTGGGCGAAACCGTCAAACTGACCTATGTCGACCAGAGCCGGGAAACCCTCGATCCAGAAAAGACAGTCTGGGATGTCATCTCCGACGGCCTGGACATGGTTGTCCTGGGCGATCGCGAGGTCAACTCGCGCGCCTACGTCTCCTGGTTCAACTTCAAGGGGGCGGATCAGCAGAAGAAGGTCAAGGTTCTCTCTGGCGGCGAGCGCAATCGCGTCCATCTGGCACGCCTGGTTAAAAGTGGTGGTAACCTTCTGCTCCTCGACGAACCCACCAACGACCTCGACGTCGAAACCCTGCGCGCCCTGGAGGAGGCCCTGCTCGAATTTCCTGGCAGCGCGGTGGTGGTCTCGCACGATCGCTGGTTTCTCGACCGCATTGCCACGCACATCCTGGCCTTCGAGGGAGATTCCAGCGTGGTGTTCTTCCAGGGCAATTACCAGGAGTACGAGGCCGACCGCCGCAAGCGCCTCGGACAGGCCGCGGATCAACCACACCGGGTTCGCTACAAAAAGCTGACCCGGTAGACCATCTTCGCACCATGCTCGGTCGGGGAGACAATCATGGCCGGTCTGTCAACTTTCTGGGTGGTGGGCATTGTCGTCAACGTTGTGCTGACCGGGCTCGCGCTGTGGTGGCTCGTCAGGCAGCTGAACCGGAAGTGATGGGCGGGGCGCGTTTGGGTTGGGAATAAGTTTTTTTGCGCATCCCTTCCCAGGAATAAATTAATTGAATACCATGCCGGCAGGAGAAGCGGAAGCGTCTGGATGACGGAAGGTGCATCGGGTCTAAAACGCCGTTCCGAGGGAGGAGACGACGTGGTTTGCCTGACGAATCCGAACACAGGGCAAGGCAGGAGGAGTGGTCGTGGCTGGTGGAGGGCCCTGCGTCGGGTCATGCTCCGCAGCGGGGCGCTGTTCCTTTTGCTGGGACTGATCGGGGGGTGTCTCCCGGTAACCACCCCCGAATCGACACCCGCCTCTCCCCCTGCCAAACCGGCAGCGCGCCTGCTTTTGCACCCGTTTCATGAGATCGGCACCCCGGCTGATCTGGAAAAGGCGCACGCACGGGTACAAAGCTTTCTCGTCGGGCGCAGCCAGGAGCGTTTTGGCCTGAACTACCTCGAAGCCGGCAGCGCCGAGGTCGATCCGCGCTCGCAGAGCGGCATGGAACGCCTGATGGCCTTAGGGATCACCCATCTGCTGACCGGACGGATGAAGCCCCCACCCAACGGCTTCTTCCTGGTCGAACTCTACGAGCCCCCACGCACCGAGCCAACCCTGGTTCGCGACGTTCCCATCGACAGCGGCACCTCGCTGGAAGCAGTGGTCGACATGGTGATGACCGAGCTGGAAGAGCGGTTCAAAAAAGAGAACGTCACCGTGCTGCTCGGTCGAAAGCCCGGACAGGAGGCAACGGGATCCTCTTCCTCTCGTCCAACCCCCCTGGAACGCAGCCAGAAAAACCGACTGGCGGAGAAGGGAATCACAAAAAAATCCGAGGTAACCCCAACGGAACGGGATACCGCCCGACGGGAGTACGCTACACGCCGGGAGGGCACCGGAACATCGGAAACGACGGAAGAATCATCCGACCTCGGAAAGTCGACGGTGTCGGATCCGAAGGGAACACGAGGCACGGCATCCGCCCTTGCCGAAGGCAGCAGGGACAAATCCTCCGTCGCCCCTGCGCGTGAGACCCGGGAGACAACCAGCAATCGGCCCACGCGCGGCACGACGCGATCAAGCGAAGAGTCGGAGCGTGGGGAAGCCTCCAAGAAATCACAGGGATCCTACCGCTTCGCCATCCAGGCCGCCGCCGCTCCCAGCACCCAGGACTTCGAGCAGACCGCGACCAAAATCCGGCGAAAGGGCTACCGGACCATGGTCCATGCCACCCGGAACCGAAAGGGCAAGCAGTGGTATTTTCTCTGGGTTGGTCGCTACGCAAGCCGGGAAAAAGCCAAGGAGGCCCTCTTTGCCTTTCGCAAGCGAGTGCGGGATGTTCCTGTCTTCATCACCCCCATCGACGACGATCGCTCCGACTATCGAATCAAGCAGAAGGGGAACGTCCGTCGCGGACACGGCCAGGACGAGGATGAGGACGAGGAGGAATAATCAGGAGCGGAAACGCCTGCGTGCGCTCACGCGTTGCAAGCCTCGTTGCCGCCTTGGTTTGGAATTGGAATTACTTTCGTTCCGTGAATCCGCACTCGCGCAGCTTGTTGCGCAATTTCTCCATGGTGATCGGTTTGACCAAGTAGTCGGTACATCCCCCCTTGTGAAACGACTCCATCACCACCTGGGGCGAATCCAGGGCAGAGACCATCAGGATCGTCACCTCCGACGCCGGAGGAACCCCAGCCTGCCTCTCGATCTCCCGGATGCGTTGGGTGGCCTGAAGACCATCCATCCCCGGCATCATGATATCCATGCAGACCAGATCGTAGGGTACCCCCTCGCCCAGGGCATGTTCAAAAATGGTCAGGGCATCACCGCCGCTCGCCACCATGTCGCACGGACCGTAGGCGGCAAGGAACTTCTTTAAGAGCAGACGATTATTCAAATCATCGTCAACAATCAACACTTTCACGATTCAGCTCCCTCCGACCAGCGCAATGCCGAAAGCGATGCCCAACTCCTCCAAGAGTACTCCATCTCTGGAACAAGCGAAAGCGACCCGTTTGTAAAAATTATAGGGATGACGGTCGACAAGACACAATGAAGGTCAACAACCGTTGTCGACATGTTACATTCTGAATGTGTGAAATTCCCGACCGCCCGAACCGACCGATCCAGACATGCCAACGACCTGCCAACGATTGGCTTGGCGATCGGGGCATTTCCTGATACCTTGCCCGCTTCCCGTCCATGGAGAAACCCGCGGAAAATGTGCGCCATGAACGCCTTTCGTGCCCTCAAATATCTCGCCAGTATCGCGTGTGCCCTTTTGTCGACAGGAGGTTTGATCGAGGCGGAGGCACGGACGGAAGGAATCATCGTCGACACGGGGCAAGACCGGTGTTTCGGCAACACCGACGAAATCCCCTGCCCACGTCGTGGCGAGGATTTTTTCGGTCAGGACGCCCAGTATCAGGGGGCTCAACCCAACTATCGCGACAATGGCGACGGCACCATCTCCGACCTCAACACCCACCTGATGTGGTCAAAGGCCGTCGAAAGCCAAAAGGCAAGTCTGGAAGAGGCGGAAGCGATCGCCAAGAGCTTTAAACTTGGCGGTTTTACCGACTGGCGGGTTCCCAATATCAAGGAGCTGTACTCCCTGATCGACTTTCGCGGATACACCGGTTTCGGGGCCGGTTGGGAGCTTCCGGCCAATGCCATCCCCTTCATCAATACGGACTATTTTGACTTTCGCTACGGCGACACGCGTGCCGGCGAACGTTACATCGACGCCCAATGGCTTTCGCGCACCCGGTACGTCAGCACCACCATGCGTGGTGACAAAACGTTATTCGGTGTCAATTTTGCTGATGGCCGCATCAAGGGGTATGGCTATCAGCGTCCGGGGATGCAGGGAATCGCCAAGCGTTTTTTTGCCCGTTACGTGCGTGGACCGCTTTACGGCGTGAACCATTTCATCGACAACGGCGATGGCACGATCAGCGACCTTTCCAGTGGACTCGTCTGGGAAAAGGAAGACAGCGGCAAGGGCATGACCTGGGAGGAGGCGCTGCGCTACGCGGCAAACCTGCGACTGGCGGGGTACAAGGATTGGCGCCTGCCCAATGCCAAGGAGTTGCAGTACATCGTCGACTACACCCGGTCGCCGGACACGACCCATTCGCCGGCACTTGATCCCATTTTTCTCGCCACCCCCATCATCAACGAAGCTGGTCAACGCGATTTTCCCTACTACTGGACCTCCACCACGCACCTCGATGGCCCGCGCCCGGGGACACATGCGGTCTATGTGGCGTTTGGCCGGGCAATCGGTGAGATGCACGGTGAAGTTCTCGACGTTCACGGCGCCGGGGCACAGCGCGGAGATCCAAAAATCGGCGCATCGGCACTGGGTCGCGGTCCCCAGGGAGATGCCCAGCGTGTCGTTAACTACGTGCGCGCCGTGCGCGGCGGCGGCGTGGTTCTTCTGAACGCCCAATCGTCGCGAAATTCAAGCCGGTACCCCTACACCATTCGCCAGGCGGAAGGGAGGAACTCCGGCACCGAGACGCCGATGGGTGGCAAAAACGGGCTCTCCCCGGGCAAGGGCTTCGCACCCGGTCCAGCCCCCGGCATGAACGGCCCTCCCCCGCTCTCGCCACCTTTCCCCCCGCAGCCACCACAAACAGCCATCGTCACGTGTCAGGATAAAGTCGCCGGCGCGGCGTGTACGTTCGCTGGTCGCCGGGGTGAGTCGCTCTCGGGGCGTTGTTTCTCCCCGCCCCTGGGCAACCTGAATGTGCTCGGGGAAGATCCGACCAACCCCCGCCCCCCCGATGAACCCAGGGCCCCTGCCCAGCCACCGTTGGCCTGTCGTCCGGAGTGGGGACCCCCGGGTGGCGCCAATCACCCGCCAGCCCCCCCTCCCTGATGCCCTTGGGCCGCCTGCGCGGTTCTGGTCAACGGTGAGGTGCCGTGGATGGAACCATCGATCTGGCGGATGTCGCGGAAAGGCTGCCCGGCACCAGGGGCAAATACCCCCCAAGCGCGTGAACAGGCAAACCGTCATCGTGCCGTGGCGGGTGGCGCAGGGCAGGTGGTGGTCGGCCGCTCCGGGGGGGCACCATCGGCAAACCGCTCCCTGATCTGGATGATCTCGGGTAAAATCTCCTGAAACAGGGAGATCAGCCTGGGCTCAAAGTGGGTGCCGGAACAACGGCGCAGTTCGGCCACGGCCTGAGACACGCTCCAGGCCTCCTTGTAGGGCCGCACCGAGGTAAGGGCATCAAAGACATCCGCCACCGCGCAGATGCGCCCCTCCAGGGGAATCTGCTCCCCGGAAAGACCATGGGGATAACCGGAGCCATCCCACCTTTCGTGGTGCGTCAGGGCGATGACGTGGGCCATTTTCAGGGGCTCTTCGTTGTGACCAAACAGCATATGCGCGCCGATGGTGGTGTGCGTCTTCATCGCCGCAAACTCCCCCTCGGTGAGCCGGCCGCGCTTGAGAAGAATGGCATCGGTGATGCCGATCTTGCCGACATCGTGCATCGGGGCTGCGTTGAGGAGAATATCGCACCGCTCCTCGTTCATGCCGGCCGCCCTTGCCAACAGGGCGGCATAGTGACTCATGCGAATGATGTGCATCCCGGTTTCGTTGTCGCGAAACTCGGCGGCCATCCCCAGGCGGTGGATGATCTCCAGCCGGGTCTCCTTGAGCGCCCTGTTGGTATGTTCCAGGACCTCCTCCATCTTGCGTCGCTCGATGATGGTGGCCAAAGTCTGGGCAACGGTGTGGAGAACCCCCTCCTCCTCATGGCTGAAGGCATGCCCGTCCGGGAGAAAAACGTTGAGCACACCCAGCAACCGCTGTTGGAACTGGATGGGAACGCAGTAGTGGCCATGCGGCCGCGCGCCAATGAAACGCCGATCGTGGCGCTGATCCTCCCAACCAGCGTGGATGATCTTTCGGCTTACCGCGGCCTGACCACAGAGGCAGGCACCATAAGGCACCTGGGTGCAACCCCGGAACGCCCCGCCATCGCCGCACATCTTCTGCACGACCAGGGTCAGTACCTTGGCCTGGTCATCGGCGAGAAAAATGCCCCCTCGGGCATCAACCGCCAACCAGGGGAGCGTGTGGATGATATTCAGGGCCACTTCGAGCTGGCGTGTCAGGGAAAGAGATTCCAGGGAGGTTTCCAGGATGGCGCTGATGGCCATGCGATTTTGCATCGCCCGCTCCCGCTCCTGTTCCAGACGCTTGCGCTTCGAGATATCGCGCATGATGCTGGCGAAGTACCTCTGCCCCGCCGACTCCCACGTTGACAGGGTTACCTCCAGGGGAAACTCCTCGCCACTCTTGCGCAATCCGACCAGCTCCATCGACATCCCGGCCAGGCGCATCTGGCTACCCAGCAAAACCTGACGTCTGTTGCGTGCATGCGCATCACGAAACCGCTCTGGCATCAGCGTGCTGACAGGCCGAAAAAGGATCTCTGCCTCGGTGTAGCCGAAGGCGACCTCCGCCCCCGCGTTCCACAGCAGAATGCGATCCTCCGCGTCGGTCGAGACGATGGCACTGGTGGAGGAGTGGATCATGGAGCGAAAACGATCCTCGCTCTCGCGCAACCTCTTCTCCAGACGGTGTCGTCTGAGCAGACTGGCAATCCGATGGCGCAAAACCGCCCAGTTGATGGGCTTGGTGATGTACTCCTCGGCCCCGGAGGTGAAGGCCTCATTGACCGAATGCTCGTCGGCAAGGGCCGTCACCATGATGACGGGTATCTGGCCGGTCGGGTTCGCCGCGCATAACCTTCTCGTGACCTCGAAGCCACCCATGCCGGGCATGCTGGCATCCATCAAAATCAGGCCCACCTGGTGCTCCTGAATCAGACGCAGCGCCTGGAGACCATCCTCGGCCAGCAGCGCACGAAAGCCACTCCCCTTCAGAAAGTGGTGTAACAACAGTCGCATATCGGCATCATCATCCACAACCAGGATGAGATCCCCGGAGGAGTCGGTCAGGGTATCGTTCATGGAGTCAACGATCGGGTTTGTTTCCCTGCGTTCGGGGCTGCTGCTACCGGGAAGCGGTCACTCCCCCCAGTGGTTCAGGGCCACCGGAAAGGCTGAAAAATCCGGATCATTCCAATTCCAGATCAAGATGGCAACGAGGCTTACAACGCGTGAGCGACGAGACAGATACGTTTTGGTACGGCAAGGAGCGAACAAGGCAGCCAACGAAGTTGCCGCTTGATATGGAATTGGAATTAAATCCCGCGGCCCAGGCTACCACCCTCGTTCAACCCCGACCAGGGGGATCGTGTGGAAAACAGGACATCCATGGCCCCGGCAACCGGCAACCCTCGCCTTCGATCGTCAAAAACGACCCGTCGTTCCCCCCGGAGTGGTACCGCTTTGACGTTTCGCTCCCAACCCGGCGCCCTTCCTCGGTTGCGGTTGTGAACAATTCAACCATGGATTCCAGTCTGTTGGGTGGGATGCAATAGTTTTGGCAAAAAACTTGCTGTGACGCCGCCAGGAACGCCCGGTCATCGACCAGATCCGCCTGTGCTGGGAGTGTCTACCCATCACCGGAGGCAAGGTTCTGGCCGTCGGGGTTTGTTTTTTTATCGCGATCGCACTATTTTATCCACCCATAGACTTAAACGATGGGAAGAGCGCATCATGTCACCAACGTGCAACAAGACCAGGACAGTTAAGGCTCTGTTGGTTTTCACGGTGTTGGTTTGGGCACTGGCTCCTGTTTCCGCGCGCGCCGATGACGAGCGTCCGCACAATGCCTCGGGCGGCGTGCAGAAGGTTGCTCTCCACAAGGCCCACAAGGGCAAGAAGTCGGGAAAGAGGCGTGCCCACGCGGGCAAGCGCGCACGGCACACGCACGCCTCCGTCGACTCGGGTGCCAGCTACGCCGACCTGGTCATGGATGCCCGCACCGGGCGCATTCTCCATGCCACCGCGCCCGATGAGTTGCGTCACCCCGCGTCGCTGACCAAGATGATGACCCTCTACCTGACGTTTGATGCCATCAAGAGGGGTCGCCTGAAGCTTGACCAAATGCTGCCCATCTCCCCGAACGCCGCCAGCCAGGAGCCCTCCAAGCTCGGGTTGCGGGTTGGCCGGCAGATCCGCGTCGAGGATGCCCTGCTCGGACTTGTGACCAAATCCGCCAACGATGCAACCGTCGTCCTCGCCGAGGCCCTTGGGAACAACGAAGAGGAGTTTGTGCGTCTGATGAACAACAAGGCGCGCGAGCTGGGCATGACCCGCACCTTCTTCCGCAATGCCTCCGGGCTCCCCGATCCACAGCAGGTGACCACGGCGCGGGATATGGCCATTTTGGGCTATGCCCTGATCTATCATCACCCGCAGTTTTATCCCTACTTCAGCCGGGAAAGCTTCACCTACGCCGGCGTTCGCCACGCCAACCACAACCACCTAATGAGCCGCTACCAGGGCATGGATGGCATCAAGACCGGTTACACGCGTGCCTCCGGCTTCAACTTGGTCGGATCGACGGTACGCGGATCGACGCGGTTGATTGTCGTGGTGTTCGGCGGCCGCTCAGCGGTCTCCCGCGACAACAAGATGGCCGCCCTGATGGATCAAGCCTTTGCCCAGATTCAGGGCGAGAGATCCCTGCAGCGCGTCGCCTCCGCACGCGAAAATACCAACGGCTCCTCGAGCGAATTTGTCTCCGTTCCACCAAAGGCGCCGACGGCGACAACCCCGGCACGGCAACCGACCCTCGGCAGGCTCGGCAATTCCTAGAAAATTTGGGATGAACGGCCGGGGAAGAGGGTGACACCCCCCTCTTCCCCGGCTGTTTCGCTTTTGTGGCAACGAGTTGCAACCCTTCCCCGCACCTGCCACAGATGTGCCATCTCGCCTTTCCCTCTCCCGATTTCACCACTCCAGACCGGGAAGGCACGCCCGCGACCAGGAACCGGGAGTCAAGCGGATCGAGGGATCGATCCGGCAAAACCCCTTCGCCAAATCGAAGGTGAAAATTTTCCATTGCCTTCGATGCTGGATCCCATTAGTGTGCCCCGGGCGAGCACGCCCCCACAGGCACGTTTTCCGCGTGGTGGGGGCGATCTTCCTCTGAAGTTTGGGCTTGGTGGCGCATCGAGCCGCGCGGGTTTGTGCATCCGCCCGAGTGATATAGCCCGCCGCCGAGCGTCCTTCCCCCGAAGCAGACCCTCAAGGACGAGAAAACGGCTCCGCACGCTGCCGGTGGCGCGGGGTTGCCGTTTGCCGGGCCCCGGGCATGGCGCGCGGGGTGCGAATCGAAGGCGCGGGCAGTTCCGCCCGTGTGTGTCGGGGAGGCAAGGGGTTCCCCTTGCGACGCGGGCGGGCAATTGCCACGTGGCAGCAGTATCGCCGGAGAGGCCTGGCAGTTCCCGGCTGCTCATCATAAGCCCGATGCTCGCTTGCGTACCGGCCAGTGAGCCTGGGAAAGATAGGCCAAGCGTGCTTGAAGGAAAAGACGCCAGGATGTAAAAAAGCGGTAACTGGTGGGGAGTTGTCCAAAAACGGGTTGGGCAGGCGCTCACCGGAGTTGGTTTAGAAGATCTCAAACATTGCGAGGAGTAAGGAACGATGACGCAGAGAGTGGCGCTGGTGACGGGGGCCGTTGGTGGGATTGGTACCGCGATCGTGACCGAGCTGGCCAAGGCCGGCTTCAAGGTTGCTGGCAACTATATCCCCTTTGAAAAGGACAAATTGCCGCAGTGGAAGGAAGCACGCCAGAAGGATGGGGTGTCGGTCGAGCTGTTCGAGGTGGATGTGACTGACTTCGAGGCTTGCGGCAAGTTTGTCGCCGACGTGCAAGCCAAGCTGGGTCCCATCGATGTCCTGGTGAATAACGCGGGCATCACCCGGGACGCCACCCTGAAGAAGATGAAGAAGGAGAACTGGGACCTGGTGATCGGCACCAACCTGACCAGCGTCTTCAATATGACGCGCCAGGTGATCGAGGGCATGTTGGAGCGGAAGTACGGCCGCATCGTCAACATCTCCTCCATGAATGGGCAAAAGGGGCAGTTTGGGCAGGCCAACTACTCCGCGGCCAAGTCCGGCATCCACGGCTTCACCATGTCCCTCGCCCAGGAGGCCGCGCGCAACAACGTTACGGTCAACTCCGTCGCCCCTGGCTACACGGCGACGCCGATGGTCCAAGCCATCGACGAGAAGATCCTGAAATCGATCATCGCCCAGATCCCGGCCGGCCGCATGGCGACCCCGGAGGAGATCGCCTGGACGGTGCGCTTCCTGGCCGATGAGCGTTCCGGCTTCGTCAACGGCGCCATGATCCCCGTCAATGGTGCTCAGTACACCAGCTTCTAAAGTCGTTCCTCGCGCGGGGGAGGGCGCTGCTGCTGTCGCGCCCTCCCCCGCTTCGTTCACGAACAGGCCTGGGCAGGTGTTCTTACGGCCCTGGCTACCTTGGGGCGGTTCGGAGGGATCACCCTCCTCTTTGAGATGGTGACGGGGGACAATGACGCCCCTGCCGCCCGAGGGCCATGGAAACAAAGTCGCACCCGAGACTGATCAAGAAGTATCCAAACCGTCGCCTCTACGACCAGGAAACTTCCTCCTTCCTGACCCTGGACGGTGTTCGAAAGCTGGTCGTGCAGAATGTGCCCTTTCAGGTGGTCGACGCCAAAACCGGTCGTGACATCACCCGGGCAATTCTGCTGCAGGTGCTGGCGGAGGAGGAAGAGAAGGGGGTGCCGATCTTCAGCACCGACCTTCTGCTCATGATCATCCGGCTGTACGGAAACAACCTGCAGGTTGACTTCAGCCGTTTCATCGAACGCAGTTTCTCATTCTTCCTCGAACGGCAGGAGGCCCTGGGCACCCAATTGACCCAGCCGCTTCTCAATCCCGTCAAACCCGGAGTCTCCATCCTTTCCAGCCTGACCGAAATGGCCGAAAAGAACATGGCCTTGTGGCGGGAGTGGCAGCGGGGGGTCCCTTTCTCCCTGGAGATGTGGTCCGCCACGACGGAAGGGAAGACGGAAGGCGCTGGGGATGCCCCATCGGGCCCCCTGGGCACATCACCAAGCATCGGCATGGACGCGTCAGATCCGGCGCCAGACAAGGACGAACGATAGGCCGGCCCGGGTTCATGGAGAAAGTCTCATGGGCCCATAACATACTGGCAGAGAATGAAGTTTCTTGTGTGGTCGTGGTGTTCACGGATTTTTTTTCGCAGCGCAAAAAAAGAGGTTGACAGCCCGGGGGAGCCCCTGTATTATGCAGCGCAACATGTTGCACCGCATAATCGCAACCACCCGAGTTGGAGGATGAAAGATGGACAAGAAAGTTGTCGAGCAGGTCAACGAGATGACCAAAACCGTGCTGGACTCCATGATCCGGTTGCAGGAGATCAATGATCGGACGGTCCAGCAGCTGGCGCAGCGTCAGCTGGATGCGGTCGGTGATTTCATGAGCAGCGGCATTCGCCAACTCAAGGCCCTGAGCGAAACGAAGGACCTGAGTCAGGTCGTCAGCAAACAGGCCGACATGGCCAAAGAGCTGAACGACCGGATGTTGGAGCATGCCCGGCAAACGATGGACCTGCTCATGACGAGCCGGAACGAGCTCAATGCCATGATGGAATCCAACCTCCAAGCGATCCTCAACAAGACGAAAGAGGCCGTGGAAAAGAAATAACAACAGCATGATGGTGCAAGCCGACGGTGCCACGCAGGGGGGAATGCCGTCGGCGTGCCGCAATCAAGATCCCATGGAGGATGATGATGGCAGAACAGGGCATTTTTCCCACGAACTGGATGGAGACATGGACAGAGATGCAAAGAAAGTCCATGACCGCATGGATGGATGCGCTCGGCCAGGCGTGGACAGGTGGTGGCAGCTTGCCCACCGGCGATGTCGGTATCCGGATGTGGAAAGAGGGTCTGGATCGGTGGCAAAAGCTTCTCCCCCCCTACTTGAGCGCTGGCATGCCGGGGCAGGACATCATGCGTGGTCTGATGTCTTCGCAGGAGAACTATATCCGGTTCGCTGAGATGTTTTTCAAGGGCTTTTCGCAGTTGCGGGAGATGCAAACTCCGGGCAGCAACTGGAAGGAGGCCCTCGATCGGACCATTGAGCAGCTGAAGGGTCTCTTCACCGCTCCCATGGGCAGCAAGGCCCTGGGCGAGGGGATGATGGGCTACTTCGGTCAGTCGATGGAAGCGTGGAGCCGGCTGGCTTCGACGGCGCTGCAACTCCCCGAGAATCCCCTTCAGGGTGTCCTCGGGCCCAATTTGTTGGCTGGGGGAAAGGCCGCTCGGGAACAATTGGAGCGGATCGTCGTGATGCCGCCGGTCGGCCCCAACCCGGATGTGCAGAAGAAGTGGAAAGAGTGGGCACTGTTGGCCCTGAAGCTCCAGGACGCCATGGAAGTCTACATGACCCATGTCGGCAAGGTCGGGCCGGCGGCCCTGGACAAGCTGAAGGATCGCCTGTTGAAGATGGCCGAGAAGGGCGAAAAGGTCGAGACGCTCAAGGACCTGTTCGCCCTGTGGGTCGAAGCCGGTGATGGCGCCTTCGCCGACATGACCAACACCAAGGAGTACCGGGACGCCAACGCCAATATGGTGCATGCCCTGATGCGCTTGAAGATTCAGGGTCAGGTCCTGATGGATGACTACATGGAGTCGGTGAACCTGCCCAGCCGCCGTGAGCTGAACACGACGCACAAGCGGGTCATCGAGCTGAAACGGCGCTTCCGTGATTTGGAAGGTCGCCTGGGAACGGTGGCAAAGGTCGACGTGGCCGCCGATTTGAACCGGCTGCGGGCTGAGATCGAAGCCCTGAAGCAGGAGGTGGCGGAACTGAAGGGCAACAAAAACGCCGCCGCTGCCGCCGCCGTCAAAAAACCCCAGGGAAAAGGAGAGTAAGGCATGACGTTTCCGATCCAAATCACGCCCGAGAACGCCATCAAGGAGATGGCGGAGTTCAACAAGAAGATCTCCCAGGGCTTCAAGACGCTGGGCGAGGTCAAGGACACCAAGCCCGGTGTGACCGAAAAAGAGGCGGTCTACCAGGAAGACAAGCTGGTTCTCTATCGCTTCAAGCCGAAGGTGGAGAAGCCGCACCCGATTCCGGTGATGATCGTCTATGCCTTGGTCAATCGGCCCTACATGGCCGACCTGCAGGATGATCGTTCGACGGTGAAGGGGTTGCTGGAAGCGGGCCTCGATGTCTACCTGATCGACTGGGGTTATCCCGACCCGGCTGATCGCTTCCTCACCATGGACGACTACATCAATGGCTACATCAAGAACTGCGCCGAGGAGATTTGTCGTCGGCACAGCCTTGAGAACATCAACGTGCTCGGCATCTGTCAGGGCGGAACCTTGACCACCTGCTTCTGCGCGTTGAACCCGCACCTGGTGCGAAACCTGGTGCTCATGGTGACTCCGATCGACTTCCACACCGCGCAGGATCGGTTGCACACCTGGGTGGAAAGCCTGGATGTCGAGCTCATGATCAATGCCCTGGGCAACCTCCCCGGTTCGGTGCTCAATCAAACGTTCCAGGGTATGCAGCCCCTCCAGCTTGGTTTCAAGAAGTATCTGGACATGGTCGACCTCATGGATGATGCGGCCAAGCTGGAGAATTTCCTGCGCATGGAGCACTGGATCAACGACAGCCCGGACCAGCCCGGCGAGACGGTCAAGCAGTTTGTCCGCGACATGTACCAGCGCAACGCCCTCATCAAGGGCGAGGTGCAGGTCGGCAGTCGCAAGGTGGACCTGGCCAACCTGACCATGCCCATCCTGAACGTCTACGCCTCGCTGGACCATCTCGTTCCCCCGTCGGGGTCGACGATTCTTGGCAAACTGGCCAAGAGCCGCGACTACTCCGAAATGTCCTTCAAGGGGGGACATATCGGCATCTACGTCAGCGCGCGCGCCCAGAAAGAGGTTCCCGCTGGTATCGCAAAATGGGTCAAGGAAAAGGGTTGATCGCGGCCAACACCGCGGGCTGATTCCTTTTCCAACGGGATTGGCGGCACCCGTACCATGAGATAGCCCGCCAATCAAGAGGGGGGGATGAACCGTTTCGGTTCATCCCCCCCCGTCATTTTCCGGCCTGTTTTTTTGATTTTTTCCATTTTTTTCTGTTCTGGCCTTCCTGCTTCCGATCCTCCCTTTACCATGGGCGTTGTGCGCCCTATCGTGTCCGCGGGTGGGTGACGCGTGGTGCGAGACCATCCATCTCTGCCCATGTTTTCCGATTCGCCCCCCGAACCAAAACCACCCCGGGGTGGCGACGCGCGAACCCCGGCAGGGAACAGCGCGCTGGCAAAGCGGGCACCGTGGCATGGCGCGTGGTGTGGGTGCCTTCCCGAGCGAGGCCGTGATTCGGTCCGGATCCAGTGAGGTTACAAAAGTGTTGCGTTCCTATCTTCTTGTCCTGCTTCTGGTCGCGCTGGGCGCGGTCGCGGGGCTGTTCCTGTTGAAGAAACACCTGGAACAGGAGGTTGTTGCCATGAACAGCGCACAAGCGGAGGTTGCTTCTTCAAACGGCGTACGGGCGGAGGTTGCTCCACCGAACGGCGTGCAGGCGGAGGTTGCTCCATCTCCCGGCGGTGCGGGTGTTCGCGTTCGGCCGGCGGCAATGGCCGGCGCCTGGTATCCAGACAAGAGCGAAGATCTGGCCTCCTTCCTGGACAAGGCCATGGACGCCGCCGCGCCTCCCCCCTTGACCGGACAGGGGAATCTTCGTGCCATGATCGTCCCACACGCCGGTTATCGCTTCAGCGGACAGACGGCGGCCTCTGCATTCAAGTTGATCCGGGGACGCGCGCTGCGCCGGGTGATTGTCATCGGTCCTTCCCATCGGCAGGGGTTTGCAGGCATCTCCACCCCGGAGGTGACGCACTTTGCCACCCCGCTGGGTTCCGTTCCCCTGGA
>PEAJ01000053.1 GCA_002753495.1 Magnetococcales bacterium HA3dbin3
AGGGGTTTGACTTCGACTCACCCATCGCCGACCAGATGCGCCGGCAGATCGGGGGGAAGCGAACAGACAATCTCCAGCCCCTTCTCCTCGGCGCGCAGCGCGAGCATGTCGGTCACCTTCTCCATCAGCGCGTCGAGGCGAAACGGGGCGTGTTCCAGCTCAAGCTTGCCGGACTCGATCTTGGAAAAATCGAGAATGTCGTTGATGATGCCGAGCAGATTCTCCGCGGCGTGCTGGATCTTGTGCATCTTCCCCTGCTGGTCGGGGTTGAGTGGGGTTTGCGACAGCAGATAGCCCATGCCGACGATGGTGTTCATCGGCGTGCGAATCTCATGGCTCATGTTGGCAAGAAAGAGGCTTTTGGCGCGGGTGGCGGCCTCGGCGGTTTCGCGCGCCTTGCGCATTTCGTCTTCCAGGCGCTTGCGCTCGGTCATGTCGACGCCGGATCCCAAAAGGTGTGGCATGCCGTTGAGGATGACACGCAACCCATTAAAATAGTGAAGAATCTGTTCGCCGCCCTTGGTCAGGAAGCGCGCCTCGACGCTGCTTTGCCCGCGAATGAAGGTCTCCTGAATCCTGGCCGTGACCTCCTCCCGATCCGGTGGGGCGATGAAGGCAACCGCCGGCATGCCGACCAGATCCTCGGGGGTGTAACCGGAGACGCGCGCAAAATTGTTGTTGCCGCGCACCATCTTGCCGCGCGCGTCAAACAGGTAAAACAGCCCCGGCAGGCTCTGGATGATGGTTTCGGAGAGGGTGGCGGTCTCTTGCAGCTCCCGGGTGCGTTCGGCGATCTTCCTTTCCAATTCCTCCCGCGCCTCCGCCAGGGCGGTGTTGGAGCGTTCCAGCTCGGCCAGGGTTCTCCCCAGGCTTGGGATGCGCAAAATTTTCGGCATGATCGGAAACAGGGAGATAAACGCCGCCGCCGAGACCACGGCCGTGACCAGCTTGACATAGCCGGAGGCCCAATAATCCGGCCGCCAGATGGTCCAGATCTCCAGGGCGTGCGTCGTGCCGCAGGCCATAATGAACAGGGCGAACAGGACGATCATCCAGCTGAAGGGGATCTCCTTTTTCTTGACGAGAAAGAGCAGCAAAAAGGAGATGGCATAGTAGGAGACGACGATCGTCGCGTCGGAGAGAACGTGCAGCCAGAGCAAGGAGGGGGTCCAGCTGAAGCAGACGCCATGTGGCATGAAATCGGCCGACGATGCCAGCCAATCGGCAGAGGCAACCATGAAACCTCCCCTGAAATTTTCCGGTGGTGGTGCGCGACAAGGGCGGAAGGGACCCCAGGATACACCTCCCGATCGACGAAAGCCATCTCTGTGTTGGCAACGTCTTCATGACAGATGTAGTTCAATATAAAAGGCAAAATCGTCGGAATTGTCTTGAAGGAGGATGCGGAGGAGGCTTAAAAAATAAGCACATCGAGGATATTGGAGTAGTCGTCGGTCCAGGGGCGGACGGGAGGTGTTGTCGGATCGATTTCTGGTGGTGACCAGCCGAGGGTGGTGGTCAGGGTGGTGGCTGTGGTCGGGTTCCAGGTCATGGCCAGCCAGTGCGAGGGTTCGGCGTCGGTGTGGGCGGGTGGTGGATTCCTCAACGTGCGCGTCTGGGCGGCAACCGCCGCGCCATTGACCGTCAGCACGCGTTCGAGGTCGAGAAAACGGCTGGAGATGTGGAACAAGATCACCCCGTTCGGGCGCAGGAGGCGCTGGTAGAGCGCGAGCGCCTCGGTGGTGAGCAGGTGTACCGGGACGGCATCGCTGTTGAAGGCGTCGACCACGAGCAGGTCGTAGCCGTGGTCGGGTGTGGTGGCGAGCGAGAGACGGGCATCGCCTAAGCGGAGGTTGATCTTGCCCCGACTGTCGCGCAGGTAGGAGAAGTGGTCGCGGGCGAGGGTGGCGTCGTCCGGGTCCAACTCGAAGAAGGTCATGTT
This sequence comes from Magnetococcales bacterium HA3dbin3, assembly GCA_002753495.1. Taxonomy (GTDB): domain Bacteria; phylum Pseudomonadota; class Magnetococcia; order Magnetococcales; family DC0425bin3; genus HA3dbin3. The sequence continues at coordinate 1,943 of PEAJ01000053.1, forward strand.
CTGCCCGGGGTTGCTGTAGGCGGCGAGGCTGCCGGCGCCCAGGCCGATGACGGCGACATCCTGCAATGGCAGGGCATTGGCGGCGAACAGGCGGCCGATGGGCGTGACCGGGTGGTAGTAGAGCTGCGGTGTTTGGCGGTGTGCATCATCGAGTCGTTGCGCGCCGTGGTAGGTGGTGCCGTGTTTCAGGATTTTTCGTCCTTCCTTGATGAAAATCCGATAGATGCCGTAGTGGTTGCGTTGGCGGAAGAGCGGGGCGCGGCTGGGTGCCAGATCGTCGAGAAAGGGGATGATTGCCACTACCGCGGTCAATGTCAGTGCCAGTGGTCGTGGGCGATCGCGCAGGGCGGCGAAGATGAAGAGGATCGGCACTGCCAGCAGCAGCGCGAGCAGGTGTTCCCAGACCCCGGTGACCGCTGCGCCTGCCCGTGGCCAGCCGAGCAGCACCAGTGCCATCAGGATGATCCATGGTCCGTCGCGCAGGCGCAGGCGTGGGGCGTGCGGATCGAGGGCCAGGGCCAGGGTGGCGAGCAGCAGGGCGAGCGGGTATTCGATCAGGAGCGGGATGCCGCTGGCCGGTGCTCCCCAGCCGACGAGCAGTGCGCCGGCAAAGCCGCCCAGGGCCATGGTGAGGTAGTAATCGGTCATCCATGCCGGGTCGGCGGGGCGCAGGCGGTGCAGTTCGCCGTGGCAGGTCATGGTCAGGAAGAAGAGTGTCAGCAGGTGCATGAGGATCGACGGGATGGGTGAGTCGAAGTCAAACCCCTGCAGTGGGAGCAGGAACAGAAACAGGCCGACCGGAACCGCCAGATAGAAGCGGCTGGCCACTCCTGTCGGGTACCAGGGGCGTGCCTTGAAGGTGAGCCAGAAGGTGAGCAGGAACACCCCGAGTGGCAGTGTCCAGAGCAGGGGTACTGCTGCCAGGTCGATGGTGATCAGGTTGGTGGTGGCCAGGTAGAGGGCGTTGCTGGCGGCGGGGAGCAGAAACCAGATCGCGCGCAGTCGCCATGCCGGTATTGCGTGTGATTCAGTTGTTGTGGTTGGGGTCGGGGGGGCGAGGCGATGCGAAAAAATGGCCAGTTGCAGCAGGGTCAGGAGGAGGTAGCCCGTCTGCCAGAGGGTGATTTGTTGTTTGAGGGTCAGGTGTGGTTCGATGAGCAGGGGGTAGCTGACCAGGGCGATCAGGGCGCCGAGGTTGGAAACGCCGTAGAGAGCGAAGGGGTTGTTCGCCTCGGGCAGGTTGGAGGCGGCGAGCCAGCGTTGTGTGCCCACGCCCAGGGTGGCGAGTGACCAGAACACCCCGCCGGTGGCCAGGAGCAGGGTGAGCAGCAGTCGTGGCAGGAAGGGAAGGCCAGCCGTGATTTCCGGTGGTTGCAGCAGGGTTGGGAGCAGGAGGAGGGTGGGGAGGGTGAGCAGGAGCAGCAGGCGGTAGAGGCGAAACCAACCGTCGACGTGCAGCAGGCGGCTGCCCAGGTGCACGGCGAGGTAGCCGAGGATCAGGGTGCCTTGGAAGAACATCACCGTTACGCTCCAGACGAGGAAGCTGCCGCCGAAGTGTGGCAGCAGCGTTTTGGCGGCGATCAATTCCATCTGGAAGAGCAAGAAGGCGGCTCCGAAGGCGATCGCGCGCAGGGCGTGGTACCAGTGGGTGTTCAAACAGATCGACTCCGAGGTTTTTCTCGCCCGCAAAGGGCGGGTTGTGTTGTTGTCCCACCATGGGTGAGGTGGCGTCGGAAATGGGGTCCAGGGAGCGCGGCCCCCTGGACCCCATTTCCGACGCCACCCCAACCATCTTACGGACACGACTCCAATCCCGCCACCTGCATCAGGCCATCATCACCCAAAAGCCGCTCCGTTTCCCCACTGGCAAGAACAACCCCCCCATGCATGACAATGACCCGGGAGCACAAGGCGCGTACCATCCCCAAATCATGACTCGCCAGCAAACAGCTCTGCGTCAAATCGGCAACAAGCGCCATGAACAACCGCCGACCACGCGGATCAAGCCCGCTGCTGGGTTCGTCGAGCAACAAAATTTCCGGCTCTCCGGCCAACACCGCCGCCAGGGCCACGCGCCGTTTCTCCCCACCCGAAAGGGTGAAAGGAGCCCGATCACGCAGGTGCCAAGCCCCGACTCGCTCAAGATGCATCGCTGCCAGATCCCGGGCCATCATTACCGACATTCCTTTGTTTTGTGGAGCAAAAGCAACGTCTTCCAGCACTGTCGGCATGAACAGTTGATCGTCGGCATCCTGGAACAACAGCCCAACCGCCTGCCGCAAAGGGCCGGTGCGCGTGCTCCCGTCCGCCTCTTGCAGCCAGACCCGTCCCGTTTGTGGTGTCAGGAGGCCGGTCAGCAACCAGAGCAGGGTTGACTTGCCGGCGCCATTGGCCCCGATCAGTCCGACAGACGTTCCGGCGGCAAGGTGCAACGAGAGATCGTGGATCGTCATGGCCGATGATCCCGGGTAGCCGTAGGTCAGGTGGTCGGCGTGCAGATGCAGGGTGGTGGGCGTGCGGAGGGTGGAGGTCGACATTGGCTGATACGGATCCCAGGCTATTTGTGGCGTCGGAAATGGGGTCCAGGGGGCCGCGCTCCCTGGTGGGGTTCGGGGCGAAGCCCCAAGGTTTTGCTTTTTTGCTTTTCCGCCCCCCTACCCACGGGCGTGTTTCGCATGCTTTTCGCGAAATGCGTCCTTAAGGGGCGGCCGTTGCCTGACGATTTTTGCGTTTTCCAGCAAAAATCGTCAGGCGGATTGCAGGTTTTCAAAGGCCTGACGCGGATCTCGGGCCTTTGTCATCGTGACAGGCTTTCGGCGAACCACCCGCGCGAACCACTCACGCGATGATCAGCCGGCTGGAAGGAACGGAAATGTACCGGGATCCGTATAAAACCCAATCCCGAGAAGCCACATGCCCAGGTGTTGCATCGGGTCGGTCAGGCGACAGCCGATCACCACCCCGAACCAGAGCATGCCAGCCGCATACTCCCACGCTCGTACCCGGGGCAGTGGTGCCAGCGGCAGGCGACCGGTGAACCCGCGCGCGCGCATGGCGAGATCGACATGTTCCGCGCGTTGTCGGCAACGCAGCAGGAGTTGCCCAATCAAGGCGGCGGCGACGTGCCAGGGGAGTGGGCGATCCTGCCCGAGGCGCAAACGAACCGCGCGCCGCATGCGGGTGATTTCGTCCGCCAGCAGGAAGAGATAGCGATAGAGCAGGCTCAGCGTTGCCAGCAAGGCTGGCGAAACCCCAAGTCGCGCGGCGACGGCGGTCAGTTCCCCGGGTCGGGTCGTTGCCACCAGCAGGAAAACGGCGGCCAGCACCAGATATAAACGCAAAATCATCGCCAGGGCCACCAACCAACCGTGGCGCAGGCTCATGTCGTCCCAGAGCAGCACCGGGGCGGTGTCGAACAGAGGCTGGAACAAAGCGACGGTCAGGACAAAGGGAGCAGCCGGGAGGAGTTGTCGTAGCAAAGGCCGCCCCGGCACCCCCGCCATGGACCAGACGAGCAGCAAAAGGGCACCATGGGGGAGCAGGGGCGTGACGGCATCCGGCGGATGTGACGCCACGACCACCACCCACCCGAACGTTGACAACGACTTGACCCCCGGATGCAGACGCCCGAGAAGTGACACCCGATCGGGGTCGGCGTGTGCCAGGAGCAAGGGCAGTGTTCTCATGAAACCCTGCAATCCGCCGCATCATTTTTGCTGGGAGACGCAATAATGATGTGGCAACGGCCGCCCCCCCGGGGCGCATTCCGCAAAAGGCGTGCGAAACGCGCCCATGGGCAGGGGGGGCGAAAAAACAAAATCCCAGGGCTCTGCCCTGGACTAAGCCAGGGAGAAAAGCCCCCTGGACCCCATTTCCGACGGCATCTCAACCCTGGTCGTGCATAACCGCCGGATCCTTCTCCCGCCGCTGCCGAATCAGCCAACTCAAACCGGCAGCCACGAACAAAGTCAACATTCCACCCAGCAGACCAGCACCGGACTTTTTTACATCCGGCACACCCCAAGGCTGTGATGCCCCATACTCCGGCATCAGGGCCACCCGTTCCTGCAGATGCGCGGCGGTGGCATGCAGGCCCCCCGCCGGCGCCTGAAGCTTGCCGGCAACGCGATCAACCGACCACGCCAGTCCATCCGGCGCGGTGGCGGCAAACCAGGAGCCGACACCCGCCAGCAGCAGGGTCACGGCAAGGATCGCCCCGATCGCCGGTCGGGGAGGGGCGGTCGGGGTGATCGCGTCGGGGCGGAGCAGGCCGGCGCGCAGGGCATATTCGGCGACCCCCACCGTCACCGCCCCCTCAACCAGGCCGATGGCAAGGTGAATCCCCAGCATCACCACGGCAAACGGTCGCCACGGCAAGCTCCCCATGCCGGAAAGGGTGGTCGCCAACACCACCCCGGCCGCCCCGAGCAGCAAGGCAAGCAGGGCAGAGAGATACAAGGCAACACGCCAGCGCGTCGATGCCGGTCGGGCACCTCCGGCCAGGGGGCGAAACGCCAGGGGATAGACGACCAGGCAGGGAATCACCCCCATGTTGACGATGTTGCAACCAAGGGCGAGCAGACCGCCATCGGCAAAGAACAGCGCCTGGATGGTGATGAGCGCCGTCATCGCCAGCAGCGCCTGCCGGGGCCCGAGGAGCAGGGCGAGAAGCAGACCGCCGGTCAGGTGCCCGCTCGATCCGGTGCCGGGGATGGCAAAGTTGACCATCTGCGCGGCAAAGACGAATGCCCCCATGAGGCCAACCAGCGGCGCGGAAGGATCGATCCCCTCTTCGCCCGCCGGGGTGTCTCCCCCCATGCCGGCAACCGGGACGGCGACGCGATGGCCTCCCCTGCCGGCCAGGGAAACAGACCCGGCGGCGACAACCCAGAACGCCCCCCCCACCAGTGGGCTGATCAACGCATCCGACATATGCATGGCCGGTACCCCCACGCGAAGACCTTGGTATGAAGGAATATAATTTCTTCATACACGAAAGGGGAGGCGTTGGCAAGCGTTGGCGATGTTTTGTATGGTCGGTGCGTAGCGATTGGGATGACAGCAGACCGGGGGGAGTCAAGCGATGCAGCGTCTGACCATTTCCATGGATGACACTCTGGCGCAGGCGTTTGATCGTTACATCGCCGCGCGTGGCTATGGCAATCGTTCGGAGGCGATGCGTGATCTGATTCGTGATCTTCTGGGGCGTGCGCAGATGGAGGCGGTGACCGCCGGCGCGTGCGTCGGGACCCTCTCCTACGTTTACAATCATCACGAGCGGGAGTTGTCGCGGCGGCTTACCGCGCATCAACACACGCGGCATGATCTTGCCCTGGCCACCACGCACGTTCACCTCGATCACGACCTCTGCCTGGAGACGGTCATCCTGCGTGGCAGCGTCGCCGAGGTGCGTCATTTTGCCGAGGAGATCATGGCCAGGCCCGGGGTGCGGCACGGGTCGTTGCATCTGGTGCCGTTTGCCGCGCGGGGGTGAGGGGGGCGGGTAAAATGGGGTCCAGGGGAGGGGGCCTCACCCCCTGGTTTACCGTGCAAGAGCACGTCCATTAAAAGTGGTTGGGGGGTCCGGGGGGAGGCTCCGCCGCCCCCCGGTGGGGTTCGGGGCGAAGCCCCGAGGTTTTGCTTTTGACTTTGCTTTCCCGCCCCCCTACCCACGGGCGATTTTCGCATGCCTTTCGCGAAAATCGCCCCCAGGGGGCGGCCATTGCCTTGGGATTTTTGCGTTTCTCAGCAAAAATCCCAAGGCGGATTGCAGGTTTTCAAACGGTGCCGTTCGACACGCAAGGGGCGAGGGCGGCGACCACCGGTCGCGTGCAGCCCCCGGTCACGCCTCCCGCATTTCGTCCCGGGTGGTCGGGTTGCCCGTGCCTGACGGCAACAGGCGGCGGATACCACGAATAAAAGCATTGAAACTAATGGAACAATTATGTTCAGGATCCATAACGCCCCCCATGGCACGGGAGCCGGCGATTTTCTGATATCCGGGAGCCAGCCTGGTGAGTTCCTGAAAGGGATTGCCCAGCGCGTCGGGGTCGCGGAACTTGCGCGTTTTCTGCCTGGCGGTCACCCCTCTGGCCGCCAGCGCCGACTCAACAGCCTTCAGATCGCCCAGGTACCAGGATTCAAGCTCCCGGCAGGCAATGCGGATCAAAACCCCCTCACGACCAGCCTGACGACACAGATCCTCAAGCTTCTGCTTCACGCGGCGGCAATCACCCCCATCCCGATCGCGCAGGACGACAAACCGGCACTCCCGGCCGGCATCTCGCCAGCCACGGAGCCTTTTTGGCAGCCCCTTCTCCAGATCGCTTTTGCCCTCGAAGACAACGAATTGCATCGTGACATCCGTGGGCAGAATACGCGGCAGCAGCTTTTCGAGCAGGGCTTTGGCGGATTCCTCCTCCAGAAACAGCACCAGCTTCACAGCCGCGGCCCCGCGCCCTTGAAGAGACCCTGTCGCCACAGATAACCCATTTTATCACCCTCCGCCATGAAGGCCGCGAGTTGATCATCGTCTTGTGCGCGATGAATCTGGGTGTAGCCTTGCTCCTTGGTCAGCCAGAACACCTCGTCGATGCGGGCCGCGTTCAAAAGATCCGGGGCGTGAGTGGAAATGAAAACCTGCCCACCCCCCTGGGTATAGGCGCGAAACTCCTCCGCCAACTCCTCCAGCAACGAAGGGTAGAGCTGATTTTCCGGCTCCTCCACGCACAGAAGCGGTCGCGGCTTCGGGTCATACAGGAGCGTCAGATAGGCGAGCATCTTGATCGTGCCGTCGGAGACATAACGGGCAAGGAAAGGGTCTTTGAAGGCGCTGTCTTGAAATTGGAGCAACACGCGTCCCTCCTCGGTGGTTTTCGCCTTGACGCCAGAGATGCCCGGGACTCTCGCGGCGAGCCGATCCAGCATCCTGTCGAAAATCGCACGATGGCGGCTGTAGAGAAACTGGATCACGAGCGAAAGGTTTTCCCCTTCCGTGGAGAGATGTTCGGCGTAGCCGGCCTCCCGTTCCGGACGCGCGCGATTGATGTGAAAATCGGAGATGTGCCAATTCTCAATGAGATTGCCCAGCTCCTTGACCACCGGGAATCTCTCGAAGTTTGCAAGCCCCTTGATCGCCAGGATGTCGGGCGCCTTCAGGGTTTGTTCTTCCCGCTTCAGTTGGTTTTCGTCCGTGACCTGGTCTAACTCGTTGGTGACGGCATAACCCTGACCTTTGCTAAAATCGAGAAAATGCCAGGGCTTTCCGTGACTGCCACGGCGGTATCTCAGCACCTCTCGGCTCACCACCGGCTGACCGTCAACCTCGTCGATGGCCAGGGCGTAGGTTGCTAACGGCTTGTCACTTTTGACGCGAAACTTCAGTTCGATCTCAACGGGTCCGCGGGTGTTGCGACTGCGCACCTCCTGCAACCCCCGACCGCCGCCCATGCGGGTGAGCGCCGTATGGATGTTGCTTGAGAAAGCCTCGCGCAAAAAGGCGAACACGTTGAACAGGGTCGACTTTCCGGTGCCATTGGCCCCGACCAGGATGCAAAGCCCCGGGATGCGTTCCATTTTTGCATCCCGGAAGCATTTGAAGTTTTTCAACCGGATGGCTTCGATGCGCATGTTTCGGACTCTCTCCCGCGATGGCGTGCAATGACGGGTTATGTTGCCCCATGAAACGCATAGGCCGGCAGGGTGGTCAGCCGCTCATCCTCGATCGCCTGGCCGACGGTGAAGTGATAGAGGCTCTGGAAGCGATCGTCGGCTAGGCCAAGCAGGTCGTGGAATGAATCGTCGAAGAAGCAGCCGATGCCGGTGCCGCGCCGGCCGATCCGTTCCGCCTCCAGGTAGAGCAGCTGGCCGAGCATGCCCGCCTCCCAGAACAGGCGGCGGTAGTGCCATGCTCCCGCTTGCAGGGCGGCGGCGTAGTCGGCGAGCATGCCGAGGCTGAAAATTCCGTCGGCGGCAATCTCCTGGTGGCAGGAGAGCGCCTGCGCCGACCCTTGCATGTCACGCCGTGTCAGCATGAAGAACGGCAGATGCTCGGGGCAGCCGGCGGGTTTTTCCCAGGCGAACGCCGCGCTTAAAGTGGCCTTGAGCAGCGGTTGGCTTTCGGCCTCGCGCACCAGGAGGTAGATCCCCGGATCCAGCCCGACGACACGATGCACAAAGAACACCGGATGGATGCGCGGCGACCAGGGCAGGGCATCCCAGGGCGGAACACCCGCGCGCGGCAGCAGGGGGTCGAGGAGGCGGAAAAAATCGATTGCCGGCAGCGTGGCGGTCGGGTCGTAGCTTTGCCCGCTGCGCCGCTGGCGGATGAGGGTTGCCGCATGCGGGCCAGCGGCGGTTGGGTCGGAATCGAGCGGCGGCAGGGGATCCGGGTGCCAGATTCCCTCGGAGGTCGCCGGTTTGCCGGCGGCAATGGCAACCTGGTCGATGATCGGCCAGGCATGGGCATGCGTCCGGCTCAAGGCGTTGGGCACGCCCTGCCAGCGTTCGGTGGTGATCCCTTGCAGCAGGGTCAGGATGCGCTCGCGTGGCAGGTGACTGCGCGGGCCGGCATCGGTCTGAATGAGCAGCAGCAGGTCGGGGTGTTCATGTTCCGCCTCTGGCGTGGCGTTCTGCCTGAGACCAAGCAGCGCGCTGATGTCGGCGTCGGCCGGGTCAAGGAGCAGGGTCGCCTTCCAGCCGAGGGCGGCGGCGGCGTAGCGCACGGCAGCCACCGCATGGCCGACATCGAGCTGGCAATAGCGGTAACTGCGTTCGCCATACTTCCACGCCTCGCGCCAGTGCACCGAACTCAAGCCGACGAGAAAGGTGCTGCGCGGCAGTTGCTCGGCGAACAGCGGATGGCGCAGGCGCGCCTCCAGGATGTGATCGCGGCTGGAGTAGTGATAAACCCCGGCCGCCAACGGCCCGCGTGCGGCGTAGGTCAAGGGACCTGCCGGCCAGGTCGCCTCCAGGGAGGGCAGGATGGCATACCCTTCGGTCGGGTGGAGATTGCCGCTTGAGGGGTTGCAGCGCAGCGCCCAGCGCACCCCCTGGTACTCCTTCCAGGCGGCAAGCCCGAGCGCCAGCTCGAACAACAGGGCCACCTGTGCAGCATCGAAGGGGCGGGGTGGCACGCAGTCGGGGGTGTCGAGGTCGGCGAAAGGGGTCGCGAGGGTGTCGGCGAGTAGCGGCAGCGACACCACCGGCGCCCCGGCGTAGCGTCGGAAGGGGTTGGGTTGGCTCTCCCAGTCAAGCTGCCCGGGACCGGCGGCGTAGCGTTGTGGCTGATGCTTGCTGCGCTGGTGATAGGCGCGCACCTCGGCGAGATGAGAGTCGGACCCTTTCATCGACCCTCACCGCTGGCGGATGGTGCGTTGACCCGCATCGGCCAGGATGGCAATGACGCGCTGCCGCCAGGCGGTCTGGAACCGCTCCAGGGTCGCGGCATCGGCGCGGCCGGCCAGGGCCTGCCCCATCGCCTCCGCCATCTCCGGCGCCGGCGGAATCACCTGCGGCGAGTAGCTCAAGGCCACCGTCTGGCCATTTGAACGCCTGCGAAAACGAAACCAGGGCCCTTCGCGCATGATCTCGGTATCAAAGCGGAGCAGATCCTTGCGCACGAACCGCCCGCTCAGGCCGTGAAAGCCGGTCTCTGGCGCCGCCCCGGTCACCAGGGTGAACACCTGGCTGATCGGCCCGTTCACCCCCTGATCGGGCAGCCCCGGAATGATGATTTCAATGTCGCCGCGCTGCGGGGTTTCGTCCGGGTAGAGCAGCTTGAGCGCGCGCGCAACCATGAGAAACGCCCCGGCCACTGTCGGGCAGGCATGCCCGGAGAGCCTGACCGCATCGGCGAAGGTGTAGGTGAAATACCCCTTGCCGGCACCGAGAAACTCCGCCAGCGGGTCGCGCACGGTGATGGTGGGTTCGGAGGGAAAGGGAAAATCATCGCTCATGACCGGCACCACTGTTGCCAGACGCGGCGATAAGCCGCCTCCAGGTTACGGGTGTAGCGCACCCCATCGCACAACGGTGAACGCGCCATCTGCGCGCGCAGGCCGGCACGCAAACGTGCAAGCGCTTCGCGATTATCAGCCAAGCGCACGATCGTGTCCACATAAGCTTCACGCGTGCCGGTGACAAATTGTGGCAGCCCGGCGTTATGCAGGTGACTGGTGCTGTGGCGTCCGCAGAAGGTTTTTCCGGTGAGGGTCACCACCGGCACCCCCATCCACAGCGCCTCCAAGGTGGTCAATCCCCCCGAATAGGGGAAGGGGTCGAGGGCGATGTCGATGGCACCGTAGGCGGCGAGCAGCCCCGGATGCGGCAATGCCCCGGCCAGCTCCAGTCGGGAGCCGTCAATCCCATGGTCATGAAATTGTTTGAGAAAACGATCGCGCGTCAGCACATCGCCCAGGCCGCGCGCGCGCATGCGTAAACATGATCCGGGCACCCGCCGCAAAACTTCCGCCCACACCGCGATCACCTCCGCTGTCACCTTGATCGGATTGTTGAAGCAGCCGAAGGTGATGCAACCGTTGGTCAGCGCCGGCAGCGGTGTCACCGGCGGGGCATAGGGCGGCGGGGCGTAGCAGATGTAATCATCGGGCAGACGCAGCGGCGTTTCGCTGAACTCAACCTCGGAACCGGGCGGGGCGTGGTGGGGGTCGCAGAGCAGATAATCGATTACCGCCACGCCGGTGGTGTTGTAGTGGCCGCCGCCGGTGATCTGGATCGACGCCGGACGCCTCGCGAGCAGCGGCAGACGGTTGCCGTCGGTGTGGCCGGAAAGCTCGACGAGAATGTCGATTCGATCCGCGCTGATCAACCGTGCAAGCGTTGGGTCGTCCAAACCCTTGACCGGACGCCAGCAATCAACGGCTCCCTCGAGCAGGCGGGTGAGCCAATCCCCCCGGCCCACCCCGGAGTAGGCGTGGATGGCAAACTGCCGCCGATCGTGCGCCGCCAGCACCGGTTGCCAGAAGAACCCCACCGGGTGTTGCTTGAAATCCGGGGAGAGGTAACCAATCCGCAGCGGGCGATGTGGATCGCGATCGCGACAATGGTCGGGGTTTGCGATCACAAACGGCGCAACGTGTTGTGCATTGTAGGCGCGGCACTCGGCGAGCAATGTGGCGGCATCGCTTGTCGGCAGGTAGTGCAGGTTGAGGATCAGGTTGGAGTGGGTTGCCGCCGAGGTCGGGTCGAGGGCAAGCGCCCGGCGACAGGTCGCTACCGCCTCCTCGACGCGTCCCATGTCGCCGAGAACCACCGCCAGGTTGTTTTCGGCGACAAAGAGGTTGGGGTCGAGCCGCAGGGCGGTGTGGTAGCACATCTCCGCCCCTTCCAGGGCCCCCTCCTGGCGAAAGAGAATGCCCAGGTTGTTCCAGGCCATCGCCATGCGTGGGTGGTTGGCGACCAGTGTGCTCAAGGTTTCGATCGCCTCTTGCGTTCGTCCCATCTCCTGCAGCAAAAGGCCAAGGGTGTTGTGCCGTTGCGGGTCGTTCGGTTCCTGATCGATCGCCGCCCGATAGCAGCTTTCCGCCGCCGCGAGGTCACCCTGGGCACGCAGCGCCGCTCCCAGCGAAGCGAGGATGGGTCCTGATTCCGCCTCGGGTAGTGTCCGTGCCCGACGCAGGAGTGCAATCGCCTCTTCCAGTCGACCTTCTCCTTGTCGGGCCAATCCCAGGTGGTAGGTGGCGATGGCGTGTTGCGGCTCTCGGCGCAGGATCTCCTGAAAGTGGTGCGCGGCTGCCGCCGGGCGTTTTTGCACGAGCAGGGTGTCAGCAAGTTGCAACCGCAGCGGCGTGCGTTCCGGCGAGAGGGTCAGGCAGCGTTCGATCAGGGTGATCGCCTCATCGACCGCCCCCTTGTGCAGGCAGAGCAGACCCAGGTTGCGCAGGGTGTCGTCGTCGTTGGGAAAGGTGGTCAGAATCTGGCGATAGAGTCTCTCCGCCTCGTCATACTCTCCCGCCTGTTGTCGTGCCAGGGCTTGGGCGAAGAGCTGCGTGCGTGCCGCGGGATCGTCACGCATGCTCGTGGGCATTCGGTGAGGGCGTACTTGGTGTGAGATGCCGTCGGAAATGGGGTCCAGAGGCTGGCGACGGAAATGGGGTCCGGGGGACTTTTCTCCCTGGCTTACCGTGAAAGAGCACGTCCATTAAAAGTGGTTGGGGGGTCCGGGGGGAGGCTCCGCCTGCCCCCCGGTGGGGTTCGGGGCGAAGCCCCGAGGTTTTTTTGTCTTTCCTCTCCCCCCTACCCACGGACGCATAATGTGCGAAATTTGAAAACCTGCAATCTGCCTTGGGATTTTTGCTGGGAAACGCAAAAATCCCAAGGCAATGGCCGCCCCCTGGGGGCGATTTTCGCGAAAGGCATGCGAAAATCGCCCGTGGGTAGGGGGGCGGAAAAGCAAAAACAAAAAAACCTCGGGGCTTCACCCCGAACCCGACCAGGGCTCTGCCCTGGACCCGCCAGGGAGCGCGGCCCCCTGGACCCCATTTCCGACGGCACCTCATGCCTGATTCTCCCCCCCCCGCCAACGCCACACCGTGCGTCCGGCGACATCGACCAGATGTGCCACCGGCCGACCGCCCTGCACGGCATTGCCCATACGGATCCCTTCCGCCTGA
>PEAJ01000054.1 GCA_002753495.1 Magnetococcales bacterium HA3dbin3
GGATGGGTTGGTTGGTCGCCACCAAGAGGCGGTGGCTGGTGCTGTTGGTGTCCAAAAGACACCCCTATTATGGGGGGGGGCTCTGCAGGGCCTCCCCCTTTTGGTTTTCAGGGAGGGTTGTTGCGATACACTGAATCTCCGTAGGGGAAGCTGAGAACCCTGATTTTCCTTGACCTGCGAACAGGGCGTGCGTAGCATCAGAGGCGCAGTGGTTAGCAGGACTCGGTTGCCGTGGGAAGGCGCGGCCCGAGGTTTAGCCGGTGTCCCAAAGACACCTCTATTACGGGGGGAAGGTCTCATGGCCTGCCCCCCGCTTGATTTCAGGGGGTAGCGAGACCGTGTATAGGGTCGCCGTGTTTGTCGACGCTGGCTACTTCTGGTCCCAGCTTAGCCTTCTCCTGACGGGGGCCAAAGGGGGGCGTGACGCGATCAGGGTCGACTTTTTGGAGTTGCGCGGCGTATTGATGGAGGAGTTTCAGGCACAGTTTCCCGGTGCGGAATTGTTGCGAGTCTACTGGTATGACGGCCCCAGTGCTGACGGAAGTAAGGGGCCTGACCATGAGGAGGTGGACGGACTCGATGACTTTAAGCTTCGACTAGGCATGCGCAATGGCTTAGGTCAGCAAAAGGCCGTCGACGGTCTCGTTATCGCCGACATGGTTACTCTGGCCCAATCCAGGGCCATTTCCAGCGCGCTACTTGTCAGCGGCGATGCCGACATCGCCCCGGGCGTCATGGCCGCGCAGACCCTTGGGCTGCGCGTTCACCTCCTGTCGATCGGTCCAATAACGGCAACTTCACCCCACCTCGCGGCCGAAGTGGATCGCAAAACAGCATGGCCACTCGACACGATCGCTCGTTTCGCCTCAAGGGCGCCCGGTGCCACCGAAGACGTTGCCGTGCCAGTAAGCGCGCCTCCCCCTGCGAAAGCCGTACCCTCTGATCCGGATGCCGACCCGTCAGCCACGCCGGCAGGTGCGAATCTCCCCGTGGTTACTGGCCCTGGTGCCAACACGGGCGGGCAAGTCTTGGGTGTGGACGGAACTTTCCCCACGGTTGGACAGTCCGACTCTGACATCGACTGGTCGGCCGTTGCCCGAAAGGCCTACGACACAATTCTGACTGGACCATACGCCAGCTTGCTGGTTGCCCTTCCTCCCACTGCCACGCGGTTACCCCCGGAGCTGGATCGATCACTGCTTGCCGCCGGACGAAAACGGGCGCACCGCTTTGAACTCACCGAGCCGGAAAGGCATGCCCTGCGGACGGCGTTCAAGAGACTGCTCGATCGCCGTCCTTCGTGATCGATGGCGGAATCCGACGCGTCGTTTACGGCACAACCTCCCGTGACCATCCCACGCCAACTCCTGATCGTCTCGCCCCACTTTCCGCCGATCAACGCACCGGATCATCAGCGCGTGCGGATGTCGCTGCCCTATCTGGCGGAGTTCGGCTGGCGGGCGCACGTTTTGGCTGTTGATCCGGCCCTGATCACCGGCACGATCGACCCCGGCCTGAGCACGACCATCCCGCCAGAAACACCCATCACCTGGAGTCACGCCCTGCCCCTGCCGATCGCGCGCTGCCTCGGTCTCAAGGGGATCGCCTATCGCGCCTTGTTTCACCTCTACCGCGACGGTCTGCGGTTACTTCGGCGTCACCCCTGCCAACTCGTCTACTTCTCGACCACCCTGTTTCCGGTCATGGCCCTCGGGCCGCTGTGGCAGCGCCGGCTGGGCATCCCTTACGTTCTCGATTTCCAGGACCCCTGGCGCCGCTCCTGGTCGGAGATCCTGCAAACGCGGGTCGTCCCCGGCAACCGGATCAAGTACCTGTTCTCGCATATCCCACCGCACCTGCTCGAACCCTGGATCGTCCGCCACGCGAGCCACTTGATTTGCAACTCGGCGGCTTATCGCGACACCTTTCTGCGGCGCTACGTCAACGTTAAGCCGGAGAGGATTAGCGTGCTTCCCTTTGGGGTTCCCACTCGGGATTTTGCTCACATCGCCCAGAACGCACCGGAAAACCGGTTTTTCAACCACGATGACGGCACCCGCAACTGGGTCAGTCTCGGGGCAAGCAACGCCAGCATGGCCTATGGCTACCGCGTCCTGTTCACTGCCTTGCACACCGAACGCGCATCGGATCCGGAAGGGTGGCGATCAGTCCGACTCCACTTCATCGGCACCAGCTATGGACCTGGCGACCGGGCAGAGTTCACCGTCCTGCCCATTGCCCGGGAACTGGGGGTGGCGGACATGGTTCAGGAGCATCCGCACCGTATCCCCTACTTCCTCGGTTTGCGCATCCTGACCGAGAGCGATCTGCTGCTGATGGTTGGTTCCGATAATGCCGGCTACTCCGCCAGTCGCACGGCCACGCTGCTCTACAGCCGGCGACCGATTCTCGGCATTTTGCGCGCGGAGGCACCAGTGACCGATCTTCTGCGCGACAACCCCGCCAACCGCGTCGGTATCTTCGATCCGAACGGCGACCTTGAGAAGACCGTGGCCGACCTCCGCCCACATCTGCGCCACTTTCTGCGCGCCGACCGCAAGCAGGAAGCCGCCCCCCCTGACCTCGTTCGTTTTGCCCCCCTCACCGCTCGCTTCATGACCGAGCAGCAGTGTCTTCTCTTCGATCAGGTGGCAGGTGGTGGTCGCCGCTTGCCGTCACTGGTTCGTGACGGGTGAAGGGCAGCCCAATCGCGCCCGCCACCTGAAACCAACCCGTGGCTCAATCTCTCAACCCGCCGACCCACCTCCCCAAAAAAAAGACCGCCAATGGCGGCCACGGAGCGGGACATCCCCGTCCTCCGCGGCAAAAGGTGCGGCGGCAAGGGGGAGCCCAGTCGACAACGGAGACTCGAAATCATGCCTCGCCGCGACAACGGCGTGGCGAAGCCGAAGCGGTGGCAGGAGGACGGCCGGCGATCGCCGGCATGCGGCTCATTCCAATTTGCATTCATAGCGATAACTTCGTTGGCTTCGTCGTCGGCTCCCCGCCGTACCAACACGTACCGTCTCGCCGCCTCCCCCTCGCCGCCTCGTTCTCGCGTCGCACGCAAATTGGAATCAGGCGCGCTGCGCGGTGGCAAAATTACGCCAAAAATCAAGCCGACGATTGAGATGCTCAACCTCGCGGCGATGCTTCTCCTGGGCCTTTTCCAGCTGTTGATTGTTGCGCGCCTTCCACCACTCCACCTGGCGGCGAAGGGCATCAATTTCTTCCTGGTATTCACGCACGCCACGGCTGTCCGCGGCAGCAACCTGCTGTTGCGGAGGTTGTTGACTCAGTTGCATAATGCGACGATTGAGCGAGGCGATGCGCATGGCATAATCCTGGTGCAGTGTCTCGATCAGGGTGTCGTACTCCTTGCGCACCCCCTGCACGGCGAGGGTGTGATCCTGCTCTTCCCGCGGGGCGCACTGCGCCATGCTGAAAATATCGTTAAAATCCATACGCGCGTTCCTGAGCATGCGCATGGCCATCCGCGCCGCGTTGAGAACCTCGCCATCCCGATCGGCGAAGGTCAGATTGAGAACCTTGGCCAGCTTGTGCAAATCAACGGCTTGTGTGGACATGGTTGCAACCTTTCTGGATTTTTATTTAAGTCAGTTACGGCCAATTCTGGGGCAAAGAACAGCGTTGCCAGGGATTCAGCAATATTCAGGCCAAGACGCGTATCGATATGAAAAACAATGAGATCATATCCAAAAAAGCGCACGACAGCTACATTCGAATCCAGGCCGAATGTTAGACTTTTGACAATCGTCATGCTCCTGACAGCGGCACGACGCACACCCGCATGGAAAGTGGGGGTTGGCGCAACCAGACAAGGCGTCTATCTTAAGGGGAAGGTGGCCCGGGACCATCGGATCGCCCTCGGCGCATGCCGCGCGGTGGCGATCATGCCCCCTTCCAACAAATTTGCAGCCAACGGGACGGCATTTGCTAGAGTGCCCCTTGCCCGCTTTCCCACCCGGGCAACCGTTCCAATTCCAGATCAACATGGCTACAAGGCTTACGACGAGAGAGCGACGAGACGGATACGTTTTGGTACGGCGAGAAGCGAACGAGGCAGCCAACGAAGTAGACGCTTGATCTGGAATTGGAATAACGGCATCAACCACAGGAGTGGAGCTAGGTCACCATGACGAAATCGGAAGAAGCCAAACCGACGGATTTCATTCGCGCCATCGTTGCCGATGATCTGCAAACCGGCAAACATGCGCGGGTGGTGACACGCTTTCCACCCGAGCCCAACGGCTATCTGCATATCGGCCACGCCAAATCCATCTGCCTCAACTTCGGTATCGCCGAGGAGAACCCAGAGGGAACGTGCAATCTTCGATTTGACGATACCAATCCGACCAAGGAGGAACCGGAGTACATCCAATCCATCGAGGGGGATGTGCGCTGGTTGGGGTTCGACTTCGAACAGAGGCGCTACTTTGCGTCGGATTACTTTGAACAGATCTACACCTACGCCGAAACATTGATCCTGGCGGGCAAAGCCTATGTGTGCAGCCTCTCCGCGGATGAAATCCGCGCCTACCGCGGCACGCTGACCGAGCCCGGTCGTGACAGCCCCTACCGCAACCGCTCGGTGGAGGAGAACCTGGACCTCTTCCGACGCATGCGTGCCGGCGAATTTCCCGATGGCACGCACGTCTTACGGGCGCGCATCGACATGACCTCGCCCAACATCAACATGCGCGATCCGATCCTCTACCGCATCATCCATACCTCCCACCACCAGACCGGCAACCGCTGGTGCATCTACCCGATGTACGACTACACCCACTGCATCTCGGACGCCTTGGAGGGGATCACCCACTCGCTGTGCACCCTGGAGTTTGAGGATCACCGACCGCTTTATGATTGGGTCCTGGATCAGCTCGATACCCCCTGCCACCCACGACAAATCGAGTTTTCAAGACTTTCCCTCGAATACACGATCATGAGCAAGCGTTGGCTCAACGATCTGGTCGTTTCGCGGGCGGTCAGCGGCTGGGACGACCCACGCATGCCAACGATATCGGGGTTGCGGCGACGCGGCTACACCCCGGAATCGATCCGAGAGTTCTGCCACCGCATCGGCATCACCAAGGCGCCAAATCGGGTAGAGATGAGCCTGTTGGAAAATTGCCTGCGCGATGACCTCGAGGAGCGTGCCCCCAGGGCCATGGCCGTTCTCGACCCACTGCGCGTGGTGATTGAAAACTACCCGGCAGAACAGGAGGAGATGCTCACCGTCCCCTGTCACGCCAATCACCCGGAGATGGGCACCAGAGCCCTGGGTTTCAGCCGGGAGGTGTGGATCGAGCATGACGACTTTCGCGAAGCGGCGCCGGCAAAATTCAAACGCCTCGCCCTGGGAGGGGAGGTTCGCCTGCGCAACGCTTACGTCATCCGGTGTCATCAGGTGATCAAGGACCCCGCCACCGGTGCCATCACCGAATTGCGCTGCACCTACGACCCGAATACCCTGAACGCCAATCCGGAGGGGCGCAAGGTCAAGGGGGTGATTCATTGGGTGTCGATCCGGCACGCCGTGCATAACGAGGTCCGTCTCTACGATCGCCTCTTCCTGAAGGCCAACCCTGGAGAGGACGACGACTTCAAGGCCTCCCTGAATCCCGATTCGTTACGGACACTGCCGGCCTGTCCGATGGAGGCATCCCTGGCCAACGCCGAACCCGGCGACCACTTTCAACTTGAACGCCTTGGTTATTTCTGTATCGACAGCAAGGATTCAGCCCCCGGCAAGCCGGTGTTGAATCGCACCGTCACCCTGCGCGACTCCTGGGCAAAAATCGAAGCCAAACAGTAGGCAGCGCACAGCGAGAGAGGCGTCTCCATCATGCACACCGGAGCGACCATGGAACCAGGACCCGATTCGTCGCATGAACCCGCGCCCGGCACCAGGGAAGCAAAAGATCGCCCCTGTTGCCTGAAACGGGGCCGCCGTCACCGCTCGGCCGCAAGGGAGGCCCACGAAAAGGGTACATGGTCCTGGCTGCGGTTTGGCGTTATTGCCGGGTTGCTCGTCACCGGTGTCCTGCTCCTGCACCATCACCTTATCGGATCGCTTACGGGTGGCCACCTCCCTGAAACCCTGGGCGGTCCCCTGCTGCTGGCCCTGGTGCTGGGCTGGTTTCTCGCCTCCTACACCGTGCGGCAACTCCTGGAAAAAATCCACCGCGGGCTCGTGTGGTGGGTCGTCATCCTGAGCCTGATCTTGGGGTTCACCTTCAAGACAGAGATGCTCTCGACACTTGATCAGGTCATGGCCAACCTGGTTCCGCGTTTCGGCAACGAGGAACAGACGGAGTCGGCAACGTTCTACCGCGCGGCAAACGGCCACTTCTACATTGAGGCTCTCGTCAACCGCCAGCCGGTCTCCTTCCTGGTGGACACCAGTGCCAGCGCGATCATCCTCCCGCCACGCATCGCCCGGAAACTTGGGTTCCGTCTGGAAAACTTGAGCCACGGCGTGGTGTTTCCCACCTCCAGCGGAACCATCCGTGCCGCATCGGTGCAGCTTGACGATTTCAGGATGGGCGATCTTCACTTGCAAGGCGTAGCCGCCTACGTTAATGGCACGCCGATGCGTACCCCTCTGCTCGGGATGCAGTTTTTCAACGATACCCTTGTCTGGGAGGTCAAGGGGGATGTTATGATCGTCCGCAAGCGCCCGGGCACAAGGGGGTCGCCGGTTGCCGCCGCAGCGCTTGGCCAGGAGGTCAACGCACCGGCTCAGGAGCATTGACGAAGGGGGAAAGCCGCGATGGACCAGAAGACACACTGGGAAGGGGTCTATGGCAAAAAAAAGGTCACGGAGACGAGCTGGTACCAAAAGATTCCACTCACCTCCCTGACTTTGATCGAGAATGCCGCCCTGCACGAAGATGAGGCCATCATTGACGTTGGTGGCGGGGCCTCAACCCTGGTCGATCATCTCCTGACCGCCGGCTACCAGAACCTGACCGTTCTCGACATCTCCTCGAAGGCCCTCGAGAACGCCCGCCTGCGCCTGCTGGATCGGGAGGGAGAAGTGGCCTGGATTGACGCCGATGTTACCGACTTCGATAGCCAAGCCACCTACGACCTCTGGCACGACCGGGCGGTGTTTCACTTTTTCACCCAACCCGAACAACGGCGGGCCTATGTCGCCAGTCTCATGCGCCACCTCAAGCCCCGTGGCCACGCCATCATCGCCACCTTCGCCATCGACGGACCAACGCGATGCAGCAACCTGGAGATCGTCCGTTACACGCCCGAGGCACTCCACCAGGAGCTCGGTCCGCAGTTTGAACTCCTGGAGACAATCACCGAAACACACATCACCCCGAGCAATAAGAAACAGAGTTTCGTCTATTGTCGGTTTCGCCGACGCCCGGGAGAGCCGTAGTCGACTCCGCTCCCCCTCCTTCCCGCACACCGCCAGGGTCGTCGCAAACACGGGAGCAAAGCTGTCTTGGTCTGGAATTGGAATAAGGTCGGCCATCCCCAAAGAAAACAGGGCGGGCCCCCGTCTGGGAACCCGCCCCGGAACCACAACCCGTCCCCGGCGTCCGTAACCCCCGGGAACTAGCTGCTCTCGACCACGCCCTCATCCCAACGCACGTCACAGCAAAGGACATGCAGCTTGCCACCGATACGCACCGAGACGGAGAGCGTGATCGACGTATTCAAGCTGGAGATGGAGCGAAACGGTGCCGAGGACTGCACAATCGAGGGATGACGGATTGCGTCGGTAAAGATGGAGCGCCGCGTCCAGGTCGACCCCACCGAATCCTCAAGCGGAAGATGGCGCGGGTCATTGTGCGCGGACTGATGATGCCCGTAGATATGTTGACCAACCTGAACGCCATGCTCGTTGAGCAGATAGAGACGCTCGGTCCGGGCGCGTTGCAGGATCGCCTGACCGGCATCCTCGAGCGACTGGCCATCGCCAATGCCCCAGGCGCAATCCATGAAATCGTTGGTCAGATCGGACAGATCGCCCTTGAGGTTGCGCGTCTGGCGTGACAAGGCACGCTCATGCCGCTCGGCCAGGTCGGCGAAAAAGCCGCTGCTGAAACGAACGTCCTTGCGCATCGGGCGGGGGTGGGCACCCCCAAAGAAATGCCCCTGCACAAAATCGGCGCTTGTCTCCATGGCGACGATCGCCTCGTCCGCCGACTCGATCTTCTCCATCAGGACCAGACAGCCCGAGGCGTGGATCAGGGAGACCAACTTGTTCAGCATACGCATCGCCTGCGGATGCTGCATGGCGTTCTCGATAAAGGAGCGCTTCAGCTTGACGATATCAGGGCGCAGAGTCCACAACCGATCAAGGTTGGCGATACCCGAGCTGTAGTCGTCGAAGGCAATCAAGGTACCCAGCTTGCGCAACCCTTCCATCGTGCGCACGATCTTGTCGCTGCCGACCTCCGCGTGCTCGCGCAGGGCAACCACAACCTGGTGCGGCTTCAACCCGACCCGCTCAAGGATGGCGCCCAGGTTGTCGATGTCCTGTCCACCATGGCTCATCAGGATCTTGGGATGAAGGTTGATGAACAGCCAACGCTCCTTCATGTTGGCGTCCTTGAAATTTTTGAAATGCTGGTACTGGCGGAGCTGATCCATCTGGATCACAGTCTCCGGCGGGATCCGCGAGAAGACGTTGAAGGAGGTCAGCGGGCCCTCGTCGGGCTTACCCGGATCGATACCGCTAAAAATGGCCTCGACCCCGACCTGCCGTTGGTGGGCAAGACTGAAGACCGACTGAAAATGGCTGAACAAACGCAAACCCTGGAACTCCCCAACCAGACGATCCCCCTCCAAGTGGGTAGACTGGTCCAGGAAGTCGAAGATTCTGTTGTTTTCATCGGACGCTGTCATGTTTGGACTCCAATTGGGACGATGAGGCGGTTGCAAGCCCCTAACAAGATAGCAAATCGTGCCCTTATGGGAAGTATCTATTTTTCTATCGCTCCGAACACCATGTTTATGCGAATATATTTAGAAAACACGCACCCCAACCCGGCACCGTATCAGGCGCGAACAGGGAAAAAATCCAGAAAAAAAGAGGTCCCACGCCCGCGATGACAACCGCTCGCCGGCGTGGGACCCGCCTTAAGGCCAAAGAGTTCTTCTACATCAAGGGCTACAAGCCCATCCCCATCTGGATGTAACCGCACGGGCAGGCCATGTTGCAGACATGGCAGCCATTACAACGGGTGTAGTCGGTGTGCATGACTTGGCCCTTGGGCCGCTTGAGGTCACGGGAAATCGCCTCGCGCGGACAGTAAACGCGGCAGCGGTCACAGACGAAACATTGCCCACAACTCATGCAACGCTTGGCCTCGGTCAAGGCCTGCTCGGTGCTCAAGGTCTCGAAAATCTCCTTGAACCCCTTGGTCGCCTCCTCGACCGGAATCTGCCCCTCTTCGTTGCGCGGCACCGCCTTGTAATAATCCAGGCGCATGTCAGTCTGGCGCACCGGCTTTCCCTTCGCCGGCGGGGAGTAGTATTTGGAGAGGAGGAAGGCATCAATCGCCTGAGCGGCGATTCGACCCTGTCCGACCGAGCGGGTGGAGATGCCCAAACCAAGCACATCGCCCCCGGCAAACACCCCTTGCTGATCGGTCTGCATGGAGTTGGACGCAGTCACCCAACCCCACTTGTTGGCAAACGACGACAGGTCCCCCACCAACTCCGGAACCTGACCGATACCGACGATCACCGTATCCACCGGCAGGGTGAACTCATCGCCCGGGATCGGTTCCGGGCTGCGCCGACCTGACTTGTCGGGTTTGCCCAACTGCATGCGCTGGCAGACGATGGCCGTCACCCGACCACCATCGCGCACCAGGGCCTTGGGTGCGGCGAGGAACTCAAACTTGATTCCCTCGTGCTCGGCCTCGACGACATCCTTGGCGATAGCCGGCATCTCGTTCTTCGTCCGGCGATAGAGGATGGTGACATCGGAGTACTTGGAGACGCGCAGCGACGCCCGTGCCGAATCGACGGCAATCTTGGCGGTCATATGCACCCCTTCTTCCTTGTGCACCTCCTTGTCGTAGGCCTGTTCGGCGGCGAGCATGGCCCCTTCGTCGCCACTGTCCTGGGCTTTCTCCAGCTCGGCCTGCAAACGCAGGGAGACGCGCGCGGCATCGACGGCGCTGTCGCCACCGCCGATCACCACCACCCGACTCCCCACCTCCACCTTGGCGCCGGTGTTGACCCGGTTCAAAAACGATGCGCCGGTGAAGACGTTGGCCGCCCCCTCCTCGCCCGGCACCCCAAGATCGCTCCCCTTGTGCGCACCGATGCCCAGATAAACCGCATCGTAATCCTTACGGATCTGCTCGAAGGAGATATCCTTGCCGATGCGGGTGTTGAGCCGCAACTCCACCCCAAGGTCGAGGATGTTCTGCACCTCGGCATCAAGGACATCATCCGGCAGGCGATAGCGGGGAATGCCGTAGCGCAGCATGCCACCCGTCTTTGCAAATGACTCGAAGATGGTGACGGAGTGACCGCGCCGCGCAAGTTGGTAAGCGCAAGAAAGGCCGGTCGGACCAGCACCGACCACGGCCACCTTGCGGCGGGTGCTCTCCTCGCTGATCTTTTTCAGCTTGAGCTTGCGCCGCAAGCCGTGGTCACCGATGAACCGTTCCATGTTGTTGATGGCCACGGCGCCATCTTCCTTGTGCTGCCGATTGCACCCGGTTTCGCAGGGGTGCGGGCAGATACGCCCGTGCGTGGCCGGCATCGGATTTTTGTCGGTCAGGATGTACCAGGCTTCATCCAGGGCCTCGTCTGTCGACTTCTTGAACATCTGCGCCTGGGCGATGACCGTCAAATAGCCACGAATGTCCTCGCTCGAGGGGCACTCGTGCCGGCACGGCGGCTGACGTTGAACATAGGTGGGGCACTTCCAGCTCGTCCCATTGCGCACCACCACCTCTTCGCCGGCGAAGGGCTTGAGCATCCCCTCCACCTGGGATCGTGACAACCCCTCTTGAAAGATACTGGTCTGCATGCGTGCGGTTCCTCTTCCCCCTGGTGACGATGTACCCGCTTCAGATCCGGACCATGGTCGACCGATTGAAGGTCGAGAGGGCCTCGGGGCTGTCGTCGATGTGGTAGCGGGTGAAGGGGAAGCCCGTCACCTCAAAAAACCTCTGCCAACCAATGCGCTCGATCCACTCGCCAACGCGCTCGTAGGGCTTGCCACCCTTCTTGTAGGCTTCAAGGATGGTGCGCACCGCCTGCCCCACTTCCGGCCAGCGCGGGGGATTGTTCGGCAAACCCCACACCGCCAGTTTCATCAGGGTTGGCGGGGTGCGGGCGTTGGAGGTCTTGCCACCGACCCAGATCGAAAGGGTATCGGTTTCGGCATCGCGGATCTCCATGCTCGGGCACTGGCCGTGGCAGGCGCCGCAGTACATGCACTTCTCCTTGACCACCTCCACCGACTCATGACCGTTGACCACCGCCGGCCGAATGGCGGCCGCCGGGCAGATTGCGACCACCTTCGGCAGTTCGCAAATCTGCATGTTGCCATGGTTGATCCGTGGCGGGTGGTGATGCTGCACGATCACCGAGATGTCGGCGTGGCTCGAGCAGTTGATCTGGCAGCAGGAGGAGGAGATATGCACGCGGTTGGGCAGCCGCTCGTTCTTGAAGTCGTCGATCAGCTCATCGAGCAGGGCCTTGACCGAACCGGCCGCGTCCGATCCAGGCAGGTTGCAGTGCATCCACCCTTGCGTGTGGGCAACGTTGGAGACCGAAGGCCCGGTCCCGCCGACGGGAAATTTCAGCTTCCCTTCCACCTCCGCGATCAACGGCTGAATCGCGGCCTCGTTGTCGACCAGGAACTCGACGTTGGCGCGGGTGGTAAAACGCAGAAAGCCCTTGCAATACTTGTCGGCAACCGCACAAATCTCACGCACCTTGTCCGCGCTCAGCGTGCGCGGGGAGCCGGCGCGAATCGTCCAGATTTTATCCCCATTCTCGGCCACGTGGACCAGCACGCCCGGGCGCACCCGCTCATGGTAGTCCCACTTGCCGTAGTTCTTCAGCATGACCGGGTGCAGGTTGACCTTGTAGTCGGGTGCCCCCTGGTCGCGGGGAGCAAGCTTCGTTTCGCTCATGTCTGTCAATACTCCGTGCAGAATCTTAAGACGATGGGTCAGCGGGCAGCCGCTTCGGTCGTTTCGGGCTCTTTGTTCCACACCGGGGGCATTTTCGTCTGCTCGCCCCCGATACGACCCGGAGCCAGTTCCTCAAACTTGATGTAGGGGCTGCTGCGCGGACGCACCACCATCCGGGCATCCGGCTCAATGCCGATGCCATCGAGGAACGTCGCCAACCCGACGCGGGCAATGAACTCGCCAATGCGCTCGTGATCCATGCCGTTGTCGTTCCAGAACTCCCACACCTTTTCCACAAACTCGGTCAGCCGGTCGAGATCCTCATCGGTCTCCAGCTTCATGAAGGGGACGATGACGGTGCTGATGGTGTCACCAATCTTCAAGGTGCGCTTGCCGCCCATGCAGATGGTCACCCCCTTGTCCTTGCCGGGTTTCAGGGCCTTGTGCATGACGTTGATGCAGTGCATGCAACGCACGCAATCCTGGTGCTCGACGGCGATGGTATCGTCATCCTTCAACGAGATACACTTGGTCGGGCAACGGGTCAGAACATTGTCGATGACATAGGCGCGACCCTTGGCCTTGATGAACTCCCTCACCTTGGCCTGATCAATCTGCATCTCACCGCGCCAGGTGCCCATGATCGGCATGTCGGAGCGCATCATGGCGTTGGCGCAATCGTTCGGGCAGCCGGAGAGCTTGAATTTGAACTTGTAGACAAATTCCGGACGATGCAAATAGTGGATGAAGGTGTCGGTCAGGTGCTTGGTCACCCGCATCGTGTCGTAGCAGGCCATCTCGCAACGCGCCTGGCCAACACAGCACTGCAGGGTACGCAGGGCACCACCAGAACCACCGATATCCCAGCCATTTTCCATCAGCTCCTCGGCGACGGACATCGACTGGTCATTGTTGAACCCAAGCAACAGGACATCACCGCTCATGCCGTGCAGCTGCAGGATGCCGGCGCCATGCTTCTCCGAGATATCCGCGAGCTGACGCAGATTTTTCGTGCTGTAGACCCAACCCGGGGGCTCAATGACGCGCACGGTGTGAAACTGCGCCAGATCCGGATACTTGTCCGCCTTCTGGGAGAGACGGGCAATGACGCCGCCGCCGTAACCCGGCACGTTGAGTACCGTGCCAATCCAGTAGTTCCAGCGGTTCTCGTAGGACTCATTCAGCTGGTTCAGAAGCTGCCCGACCTGCGGCCGCTTCTTGGAATACGCCTTCAAATCCGTCACGAAGCTCGGCCAACCACCCGACTCCAGTTGATCCAGGAGGGGGGTATTCAATTCCATCACCTTGGCATCGTTTTTGACACTCATGCAGCGACTCCCCTTGCAAGGCTTGTGGGTTTTTGGACCTCTGACTGCTACAAAAAAAATTTATTGGTCATCAATCAATTTACTGGCATATCAGAACATGACCACATTCTAAAATACCGATAGAAGGCTTCTTAACCCAAAAGGTCCGCATACGCAACCCAATCTTTCCTGATCGGCGCATTTTTAAATTTTTAAATTTCCCTAACCGTATCAATAATGTAACTTTCGTGTATCAGAAGCGTAACGCCACCGATCGGAGCCCGCGGATCGGTCCGGGGTTTCCTCTTTTCGGTGCGCGCCGTTAAGATGATCACCGTCGGTTGTTCGCGTTCTCCACGGCTCCTTGCCACTGCGGGGATAGACCATGTTTCCCATTTGGTTTTTCATGATTTGGCCTCACCTCTGGAAACTTCAGGTGCAGGTTTTCCTCACGCCGGCGGTCCTTTTTGCACTGCTCGAGTTATCTCGTGCGCATGGTTCGGAGGCGTCCTCGACCGGGGAGGGGGGCGGGCAGGAGGAGACTACGCCTCCACCCTCTTCGGCAACACCGGCTCTGACGTCGCCGCCAATCACCACCGCCGCGCCAACACCAGCGCCAACGACTCCAGCACCGACAACAGCCGCACCAACGTCGCCGCCAGTCACCACCACCGCACCAACGTCGCCGCCAGTCACCACCGCCGCGCCAACGTCGCCACCGGTTGCCACCACGGCGCCGGCGTTAGTACCTACACTCCCCGTCACGCCAACGTCGCCACCAATCACCACCGCCGCACCCACGTCGCCACCAGTCGCCACCGCCGCGCCAACGCCAGCACCAACGACTCCAGCACCGACAACAGCCGCACCAACGCGGCCACCAGTCACCACCGCCGCCGCACCAGCACCCACGCGGCCGCCAATCACCACCGCCGCGCCAACACCAGCTCCAACAATTCCAGCACCGACAACAGCCGCACCAACGCGGCCGCCAATCACCACCGCCGCGCCAACACCAGCTCCAACAATTCCAGCACCGACAACAGCC
>PEAJ01000055.1 GCA_002753495.1 Magnetococcales bacterium HA3dbin3
GCGCCTCAAGCACTTCCTCGACCCCCGCGGCGCCTATGCCGGCAACTCCGCCAATCTCTCCGCCCTGCCCGCCCGGTGGAAGGGGTTGCTCTATGATGATCGGGCCATGGACGAGGCCTGGGAACGCGTTGCCACCTGGACGCCCGAGGAGCGTGCCGCGGTGCATGCGCAGGTGCCACGTCTCGGACTGCGCACGCCGATTCCCGGTCAGCGCACCCTGCGCGATCTGGCCATGGCCATCCTGGAAACCGCCCGTGCCAGCCTGCACCGGCAGGCGGTGCGCAACGCCGACGGCTGCGATGAATCGATCTACCTGCAACCCCTGTTTCGCGTCGCCGAGCGGGGCGTGACCCCGGCCGAACGCCTGCTCAGGGCCTACCGTACACGCTGGGGACAATCGGTCAACCCCCTGTTTCGGGAGGAGGAATTTGAATCCTTCTACGCCCGCTGCCTGAAGTAGCATGGAATCCCTCTCCAGGTGTTCTCATTCCAATTCCAGATCAGGCGTCACCTTCGTTGACCGCCTCGTATCCATCTTGATCTGGAGTTGGAATTAAACTACCCCGAAGGTCCATACCTTGAGTGGCTGGTGATGCCCAGAGAACACCGTCCCTGTCAGATCATCGAGGCGCTTTCAGTCGGGGGGAACAGCTTTTTTCTGGAACAAAAGTTACCCCATCGCTGTCTAACACCCCGGGGCTTCGCTGGTGCGGCAATTTCCGAAGATTTCATGTCATAACTCGGTCCGGCATCTAGGGAGGGAGAGTAGGCGGGGGCAAGCTGGAAACAAAAGGCCGATGGGAGGCTAAGCATCCTAGGGTGAGGGAGGTGTTATGAGCGGCTTCCGGGGGGTAGATGGGGAGAGGCCTACCGATTTGATAACCAGGGCTCCAAGGACGGGTCCGGTTTTCGTGGGTTCGCTGGTCGTCTTCACTGGGGTGGCCCGCTGCGCGATCCTCTGGGTCATCGGCCGCTTGAAGAGCCAAACCGAGCGTGAATGCGCCCCTGTCTCTCCCTCTTCCGCTATAAGGAGGATTCTAGAAGAAATAGCTTGGACAGTTTGCGGTCTTCTCGCCCGTAAATTCTCGGCAAACCACCACATGATCGTTCAAGTTGGTTTTTCTAAACTCCTAAAGGCCCTGGCTTGGTTGGTAAGGCAGTTGCGGCTCTTTTTAGAAGTCAACCGGAAGCTCAATGGCTATATTAGGGAGTTAGAAACTCCTCACTATCGCCGCCTCTTCCGGTCGTGGAACAATACCACCAGGACCACCGCCAACCTTTTTCGAGGTGCTCACCAGCTCAGGTACCCCACCATGAAAAATAGGGCATCAGGGTCGCAACGTGGGCTCAACAAAGCCTTGCTCAAACAGCTTTTCCTCAGGCAGTTTCACCTGACCCCCACGCCGGAACAGCTTTGGAGCCTGTCGGTCATCTACCTTCCCGAAGATGTTTGTAGACTCTTCATCGGGTTCTGCAACTGCGCTCACAAGCCCGAGTTTGATGAAATTGACCGCCAAACTTTTCGGGCTGCCTTTCCGTCGTTCGTGGTGGATGTCCAATTCCGCCTTGATAATTACCTTCACTGGCGGGAGTCGCCTGGCGTAGAAGCCTACCTAGGTAACGAAGACGGGAATCGAAATTCGTCTGATTGCTCCCCAGAAGGTGGTTGGCCCCCGGATTGGGTCTGGATCATGCCTATCCTGGCAATCAGACGGCGGTATCTCGAAGTCTTGGACCGGAGATTGGGCCGTTGGGAATTACCGCCCTGGAGGGGATCTGGCCAACAGCGGATTCGCGGCGGCGTCTCGATTTTGGATCATCCGCGCTATGAAGCTTGGCAACGCCTCACCTTTGCGGCGGAGTTGCTCATCCACGATATCTCCATGCAAGGCTGGGTGGAACAGTACCGAGAGCTCCAAACGGCCAAGTCTCTCCAGCGGGTAAAGTCGCTGTTGCCTCGGGAAAACGCCCCGCCGACGGTCGATCCGCCCTCCACTTGGCAACCACAAGACCGTCATGCAGAGTTGGCGTTAGAACGTGTCCACAAACTTCGTCACCTCGCTTTATAGGAGAACTCCATGGATAGCCAGAGCCCACTGGGTGCAAGACCAGAAGCCGAAAACAGCCGCGGAGAGTTATTGGTGCCCGGTCAAAACTCGACAAATTTAGAAGCCCTAAAAAGAATGGGCCTAGGTGAGTTGGAGGATATTGTTAAAGATGTTAACGTCTTTGATAGAAACAAGATAAATAAGGAAAAATTGAAGTTCTATCTGGAGGTCAGAAGCACCCAATTTAGGGAAGCTCTCTCGCTGTTCAATGATGCTACTGTTGCGGCGAGGGTTGTAAATCGCAATGCAATAGGCTTGCGGGTTCGCCAGGCAAACGAGGAACTCCAGAAACTGTTTCAAGAGTTTCAACAGAGAGAGGTTCTGGTAGGGCAAGAAAAACTGTTCGACCTTATGGAGATGTTCGGCAAGATGGTGACTCGAAAACTGAACGAACTCGATGGGGAAAGCGAGGTCGTCCTAAGGGAAGAAATGCGCCAGCGCATAGCGGTGTTCATAAAAGAAAGATGGGATAAAATACAGGGGGAGCTTGAGAAGGGAATAGACAGTTACTTCGACGAGTTGCTGACAAAGGAAGAGAAAAAAGGGCATCCTTGAGGGGGTGCCCGCTGGATCGATCTCCGCCTTCCTTTCCGGGTAAAACCGATCGCGTCCCTGCCGGTTGTCCCGTCAGAACCAATGGGGCCACAACTGCACCTCCGAGGGACGACCCGCCTCCGTAGCGGGAGCCCCTCAGAAGTCCCGGTCCCGGAGGTGACCTGGCAGGGAGCGGCCGTCTTTCGGTCGCCCGGCCAGGGATAATGCCAGTCCTGGAAGGAAACCATGAACGAGCCCGAATCACCTGATGCCGACCATACGCAAGAGCTGCACCGCCTGAAGGCCTCTTTTGAGGAGATGTTCAAAGGAAAAGTTGAAGAGTTGGTGGCGATGGGGGAACAGGCCATTTCCCAGCGAATGAAAGAGCGAATC
The DNA here is from genome assembly GCA_002753495.1 of Magnetococcales bacterium HA3dbin3. Taxonomy (GTDB): domain Bacteria; phylum Pseudomonadota; class Magnetococcia; order Magnetococcales; family DC0425bin3; genus HA3dbin3. The sequence continues at coordinate 3,036 of PEAJ01000055.1, forward strand.
CTGGAGTCCATGGATAAACGGTCCGCTGAAATAATGAGGGAGTTGGATAAGGGATTGGGTTGAATTGAACAGTCAGCCATTAGAGTGGGCATCGTCTTGGAGCAGAAGTCGAGGGCGCGGCACTTTTGTGCAGGCACAATCCTCCCCAATAGCTCCTGGATAGGCCCCGGACAACAGTGAACTCCGGCATTGCCCGGCAGGCGTGCTTTGGTCAGCCAATGATGCCCCTCATGCGAGGAAGGAGCGGGTGATGAGCGATTCCAGACGATTCTCGGAAAAAAAGAGATTGTCCAGGGGCGCCTTTCTTGGGAAGTTGAGAGACCAGATTGGCAACCTCCAAGGACAGGACCGGGCCTACTGGCATCTGGGATTTCTCGTCTGCTATGTCTTTCTAGCCTATCTCCTCTGCCTTTATTTTTTTCCCGGGCGGGCAGACACGACCATGGGGGTTCTCAGCGTGTTATTGGGGTTGGCCGGAGGCCATATCACCACTGGATCTCTGCGCTTCAAGGTGGGGCTGGTCACCCTGCCGTTCATCCTGATCCCCTTCTTGCCTGGCAAAGAAACTCCCCAAATATTTTCCCCAGCTGGGAAAGAAGCGGGGTTGACCATTGAGACCTATCCCGCCCATAGCCAAGTAACCATCGACGGTCAATTTAGGGGACAAACCCCAGGCACCTTTTACCTGCCAACGGGGGAGCACCGAGTCATCCTGAAGGGGCCCCACGACCTAACCCATGAGACAATCCAGAGAGTCCAAGAAAAAGCGACCGTGATGGTTGTCGACTGGACCACCCAGCGGGATTGGCCACATTCAGGTGGCTGGTGAGGAAAATTGATTCTAAACCACGGACTTCTAACATCTTTGTAGGCGGGGAGCGGCCAGAGGACCACCTCTTGCCAACAACGATTGGGAACAGCGTGTGTGGGGGACGATGATGGCATTTCTGATTCTTGCTGGCCTCTGTTTGGTCTCCGCTGGCACCACAATCCATTTTCTGGTTCAGGATTGGGGGTTGAAGAGCGTTTGCTTCCTGCTAAGCAGCCTCGGGGCTGGTTTCACCCTCCTCGTGGCGTTGTTGAACCGTTATCCCTTTCTGACCAATAGTGTAGCTATCGAGGAGTTCTTCACTACCCGCAAGATCCGGCTCAGTGCCGTGTCGATCGGCCTGTTGACCACCGGAATTCTGGGTTGGCACACCTACATCCTGCCGGAGCGGCGGCTGGATAGCACATCGCCCACCCCGATTCCAGAGGTTGCTCCGGTCCCGGAAAGGGAGCAACCGTTACCGCCACCAGCAAAACCTCGGATCCGGTTGGCCATCTCCCCCTTGCGTTTTCAAGGAGAGGTTCCCAAACAGGAAATGCCTTCCTTTGATAGCCACCAGAAGATGGAGGAGTCCTTCAGTCGATGTGCCGACATCGAGATTGTGGCCCGGGAGCGGGATTCTATTAAGCTGATGGAGGAAATAGAGCTGGTCCAGAAAGTTGAACAGCAGTTCAATCCGAAGCAAGTGGCGCATATGGGAAAGCGCGTCGGAGCAAGCCACATGGTACTGAACGTGGCTTCTTCCAGGGGAAAAAAGATAACATTATGGTCTGGGCTGTACGAAATTGAGCGAGGCACCTTGGTGACCAAACAGAGTCAGGAGACATTGGCAGAGGGTATCGATGTCGCGGCAAAGTCGTTGTCGGAGAAAATCCTAGCCCATTTGATCGATGTCCAGATGAACCTGGAACAGCAGCCTCATCCACCTCCGCAAATTCTGCTCTCGGCTTCGGGTACGGTTTCCTGCCTGCCTGAGGGGTGGCATCTCTGGATCACCATGAAACCTCCAGGATTGAAAAGGGGTGTCTTCCTCCAGGGACCGGCTACTATGAGCTTGGAAAAAGGGAAGTGGAATGGTCCCAATATCTTCCTGGGGGAGGAAGGTAAGCCCATCCCGATTGGTTCCTCCTTCGAGATTAATGCGATGCCAGCTAACCCCGTTCTGCATCAGGAGTTGTCGGATTGGTTTAAAAAGCAGGAGGGTACGGGGAAGTACAAACCCTTCGAACTGAAAGAAGAAATTCCGGTGAAAGACGTTACATACAAGGTCACCGCCGGAGGACCTCGCACGTCCAACTCCCAGAATGGCGGCCCCCCGGTCACGGCGGCCCGAACGCCAACCAATCCACCTGCGCCTCCCGAATCCGCGTCTCCGCCCGCGTCTCAAACACCACCACGAACTTGTCTACCTCCACCTGCTGCGCCGTCACCCCAAACCGCGGTGACCCTTCCGCCACATCCAAATGGGTGATGCCCAGTACCACCCGCGGCGGTACCGTAAACGGCGTGGCAAAAGTCACCTCGCGGCGAAACTCCCGCCGCCCGGAGATGAGGTCCGCCAACCGCCACTCCATGTTCTGAATCGAAGTCTGCACACTTCCACCCTCAAGCCGAAACGCCGCCGGGGACCTCTTCAGGAGGGCGAGCCCCTCCTCCATTGCCCCCAGGCGTTCCGGCATTTGTGCTGGCAAACGTTGTTGCAACTGGACAAGTTGCTGTTCCAACACGGTTGTATGCCCCTGCAACCCCTCGAGCTTCTGTTCAAGCCGCGCCATCTGCGCCCCACCACCGGTCAAACGGTCAACAAAAGCCCGCGCCCACTCCGGGTTCTGACGCTGCAACCACGCCCCACCCAGACCCAACAAAAGCAACGCGAGAACAACAAGTAACACCCTGTTGAATGGGGCCATAACAATCACCTCTGAAAGAGACCTCCCCTAGAATTCACGAACATACCGCCACCAGGGCAGAGTCAGCAAATCACCGGGAGAAAACAAATCGCTGAAGGGAGGCACCAGCCGGGTCACACGCTCACAACCATCGGCGAAACCAGGGCGCAACCGCAACGACTCAGGCCGACAGGCCGCGAGAAGAATCACATTGTTCGACCCCTCCGGTCGAAACTGCCGCGTTGCCTGGTCAAACAAGAGATCGATAGCCGCCAGCGACTGCCTGAAAACCTCCTCCCTGCCACGCGAAAGATTGACCGCCATCACCCCATTGTCAGTCAACAAGGCACGACAATCGCGAAAAAAAGCCTCGGCATAGATCGTCGCCGCCATGCCCGCGGCATCAAAGGCATCAACCAGGAGCAGATCATAACGCGGCACGACCGCCTGACGCGCGGCAAAATGCAAAAAATCCGCCCCATCGCCGATGCTCACCCGCAAACGCGATGATTGCGGCAAGCCAAAATAGCGCCGCGCAAGCTCGGGCATTTCCGGCACAATCTCAACGGCATCAATCTGGCATTCTGGAAAGTGATCGAGGAGAAACCGCGCCATCGTTCCCCCACCCAGCCCGATCATCAACACCCGTCCTGGCTGACGCTGAAACAATAGCACCGTCAACATGGAACGGGTGTAGGGCAAAACCAGCCGCCGCGGGTTGGCACGAAGAATGCAACTCTGCTTGAGGTAGGTGCCAAAATGGAGCAGGCGCAGCGGGCCGTCGTCGACCACTTCGATTACCTGTCCAGACCACCAGCTGCGATGCACGACCGACAGCGCATTGCGGGTTATCGAACCGGGGAAGAGATTCATTCGGGTTCGTCGACTTCCATGCGCTCAACGTCGGCCAGGGTAACCTGGCGGCCATCCGTCGTCTGGAGAGAACGCATGCGGATGAGCTTCCGGCGCGCTTCGTAGTGGACGACCTGGCCGTTGCTGGTATTGATCACCCGGACATGCAGGACCCGCTCCCGCTCGTGCCAGGAACGATAAACGGACAAAAGCGCCAGGGATATGACGGCCACCGCGATGATAAGCGGCAAACGCGACGCATGCCGCCTGGCAAAACCCGCCGCCCCCCCCGTCTCCGGTGCGGGCATCGCGTCAGCGTGGGGGTCTCGCGGCAACGGACGAAAATGCCGCACCACGTGATACCGCCCGAGCAGGTAGGCGGCAAACGCAAGCAGGGCCGTCAAAATGAATTTGGACAACATGATGTTATCCCTGAAGATCCAACAAAATCAGGGGACAACGGTAGCATGAGCAGAACGCCTTTGCCACCAGAAATGGAAACAACCCCATGCACGGTTGTGCGCTTTGCGAGTCCCGACGATCACCACACCGCACTCTTCGCGGCGGCCTGGGCGGGGGTGGTGGAGGCAGGTGTGACGTTTTTCCTGTTCGGCGACCTCGGAGCCGGCAAGACCGCCTTCGCGCGTGGCCTGATCACCGCCCTGCAAAACGGGAAAGAGGATTGCATCGTCACCAGCCCCACCTTTACCCTGCTCAATCCTTATCCAGCCGGACGTCTGCCCGTTCATCACTTTGACCTCTACCGGCTGGGATCGCCGGACGAGCTGGAGACGATCGGCGCCGAGGAGTGCTTCGCCGACCCGGCGGTGACGCTCATCGAGTGGCCGGAGCGGGGCGGGGATCAACTGCCGGCGGACCATCTGGCGGTACACATCAACTTTTTGTCCGCATCGGCACCGGTAACGACGCCGGATGACTTGACCACCCTGGCGGCCCGCAGGCGCTTCATCACCGTCACCGCCAGCGGAACCATCAGCAAGAGGGTATGGCATGCCTTTGTCGCACAGTTTGGAACAGAACCCGACCATTCGCGCCTTTCTCGTCACGCAGCTGGGGACATCAACCTGGCAAGGTGAAAAGGTGGCTGGCGACGCCTCGTTTCGCAGCTACTACCGCATTTACGCCAACGATCAGACACACATCCTCATGGTCGCCCCACCGGAGAAGGAGGATTCGGCGCCGTTTGTCGACATTTCCCGTTTCCTTAACCGGTTCGATATCGCCGTGCCGCGCGTGCGGGGAGGCGATGCGGCCGCCGGCCTCTACCTCCTCGACGATTATGGCGATGCCACCTTTCTGCGCGTCTTGGAGACGGAAGGGTTCGGGGCAGCTGAAACGCTCTATCGCGCAGCGATTGCAACTCTGTTGCAAATCCAGGCGACACCCGTCGATGGCGACTGCATCGCGCATCGGCGCCCCTTCGACCGCAAGCTGCTGCGCTTTGAACTCTCCCTGCTCACCGACTGGACGATCAAGGGCATCTGGAAACGGACGATCACCCCAGCCGATCAGGGGCGTTTCGATCGCGTGTTCGATCATCTGCTCGATGCCATCCTCACGCAGCCGGTGACATTCGTCCACCGCGACTACCACAGCCGCAACCTGATGTGGCTGCCTGGGGAGCGTGTCGGGGTACTCGACTTTCAGGATGCGGTGCTCGGGCCAATCACCTACGATCTCGCGAGCCTTCTGCGCGACTGCTACGTCGCCTGGGATGCCCCGTTTCGCAAGACGATGATGAGCCTCTGGCGGGAGGGGGCAACCAAGATGTTGGGCTATACCCCTCCCTGGACACAGTTTGAGCGGGAATTCGACTGGATGGCGGTGCAGCGCAACCTGAAGGCGGTGGGGATTTTCGGCCGCCTCTCCCTGCGCGATGGCAAGCATGGTTATCTCGACGACATCCCGCGCACGCTGGGTTATGTGCGCGAGACCTTGAGCCGCTATCCGGAACTCCACGACCTCGCCGACCTGCTCGCAACCTACGCCCCATCCGAGGTCTGGGGGGTGGCACGATGAAGGCGATGATCCTCGCCGCCGGGCGTGGCACACGGCTTAAACTCTACACCGATCGCATGCCGAAGCCGCTTGTGCCGGTGCGTGGCCGACCGGTCATTGAGTACACCCTGGAGCAGATTGCCGCCCTGGGGATGCATGAGGTGGTGATCAACGTCTGGCATTTGGCGGAGATGTTGATCGACCACATTGGCGATGGCGCGCGCTGGGGGCTCAACGTCACCTGGTCGCGCGAGGAGACCCTGATGGAGACCGGCGGCGGCGTGCGTTTCGCGCTGCCTCTGCTCGGTGATCAACCGGTGCTCATCATCAACGGTGATATTCTCTGGCGACTGGAGCTTACCCCCCTGCTCACCAGCTTCGATCCGGCACGCATGGATGCCCTGCTCGCCCTCATCACCCCACCGGCTCCCGGGCTTGGGGACTTCACCCTGGGCGCGGATGGTCGCCTGACGCGCGATCGGGGCGCCGCCGCCGCCCTGACCTACGCTGGCATCCAGATATTGCAACCCCAGGTTTTGGCCGACTATCCGCCGGAGCCCTTCTCGCTCAATCGGCTTTATGACGCCAGCATCGCCGCCGGACGGTTGTTCGGGATGCACCTGGCCGGCGCCTGGGCTGACATCGGCACGCCGGAACGCCTCGCCCAGGCGGAGATGACGTGGCCGCATACCGGGCACAACGCTTGAAAAAGGGCATCCGCGCGGCTGCCCACAACCATGCGGACCGATCATGGCGGCAAAAGATTCACTTTATTATTTTATTGTTTTGAGAAAACCTGTTGACAGGTCGGCGCACCGTTTCGGACAATGACCCGAGGTTCTCCTTCACCTTCTCCCCCACCTCCCAGAGTCCAAAGGGTATCGACCATGGCCAACGACCCGACCAGCCAACCCTCTCCCTCTCAGGAGGCTTTCTTCCAGGCATTGGCGGAGCAAAAGAAGAAGGATCCCTTGGCCGGCGTGAAGTTTGGCGCCAGGGAGCTTTTGCACCGTTTCCTGGAGGCATTCAAGGACAACCGTGGGGTGCATGTTGAAACCCTGCTTACCGCCCTCGGTGCACTGGCCGGTTATGCCTGTCAGGCCGCGTTGCGCGAGATGTTCATCGTCACCGGCAAGGCCACCGAGCAGACGCTCTTCACGGTGATCGAGGGCGACGGCCAGAAATATTTTCTCGGTGACAGTCTCAACCACCTCCTTGGCGGATACGAATATTCGGTCTGGTCGGTCGCCGCCGCGGGAGCACAACAGGCGGGATGCGCCAAGCTGCCGGACATGGGGGAGCTTCTCAAGCACGTCACCGCGACCCTCTGCACACCGCAATTTGGCAATCCCCGCATCCCCGAGAAGCATCGTCCGCGTGATCAACCCATTGTTCTGCTTCAGGCCCTCTGGCCCAAGGTCCTGCCCTTGCTGCGACAGTTTTGCGACGATCCCCGGCAATGGCCGCTGATGATCTCCCTGGCCATCCAAAACCTCCTGTCGACCGCGCCGCGCACCGTCATCGATCCCTGTCTGGCCGTGCAAATTGTCATGGAGTGTGCGATTCCCATGTCCAGGGCGAACGTCACACATTGACCACGGTCACGCCCGCGCGATGACGCTTCGAGGTGTTGCATGGATGAAGAGAAAGAAGCACCCACCCCCCTGAACTTTCGCTCCACCGAACCGAATCCCGAAAAGCCCTTTGATGGCGACCTGTTTGGGCGAAAGGCGCTTGCCGATCGCCTCACCGGGATGATCGGGCGGTTGACCGAAGGGTGTGTGTTGGCGATCGATGCCCCCTGGGGCGAGGGCAAGAGCTGGTTTGGCAAAAACTGGGCAAATGACCTGCGCCAGAAGGGTTATCGCGTCGCCTTCATCGATGCCTTCCGCCAGGACTATGTCGAGGATCCCTTCCTGATGCTCTGCGCGGAGGTTCTCCCCCTGGTCCGAGAAGATGAAGGGGAGAGGAGTAAGCTGGCCGAAGTCGGTGCGAAGGTAACAAGGAACCTGATACCGATTTCCAAGAGCTTGGCTAACTCGGTGTTTCATTCATTGCTGGCGAAAGTCGGCCTTGCCAATGGTGTCCAAGAAATTGCCGAGATCGTGGCCAAGGGGACGATCGACATCGGCGCCAGGTTGGTTGTAGAACGCCTGGAAAATCATGCCCAAGAGAAAAAAAGCGTCGAGGAGTTTGCCAACCTCCTCGGACAGGCGGCTGCCCGGGAGGAAAAGCCTCTGGTGATCTTCATCGACGAGCTTGACCGCTGCCGACCGGACTTTGCCATGCGCACGGTCGAGCGCATCAAGCACTTTTTCGACGTACCGAAGGTGATCTTCGTCCTCCTGGTCAATCGCAGGCAGCTTGAGGCGGCGGTGAGGGGGCTTTACGGCAACGAGATCGACGCCGAGACTTATCTCGGTAAGTTTGTGCTGGCTTGGATTGGTTTGCCAAAGGCAGACCGGGAATGGGTCGGAACTCTCAGGCGTTACCGACTTTATTGTGACTATCTCGTTAAGAAATTCGGACTGGATCGAGATAGAGAGCATGATGGATTTTGCGTCATATTTACAGAGTTAGCTGACTTTTTCGAACTTTCTCTGCGCGACATGGAGCGTGGCTTTGTTATCTACTCCTTAGCTCAACCACTTTATGGCAGAAAAGGTTTCACGGCATGGGCCATTTTTTTGAAACTCTACAGGCAAGATATCTGTGTTGGAGTTATTAATGGCAACCCGAAGGCTCACGAAGAGGCAATTAATATAGTGGAAATATTGAAAAAACGGAAAGAAAAATTTTACCTAATCCCGTCCATCGAAGATTTGCACAGGCTCGGCGCAAAAATCATAAGAGAAAATGAGATCTCTGATCAAACAAAAAAGTTAATTGATGATTTATATGGCAATACTCCGTGTTCCAATGAAGGCGAATTCCTCCCATGGCTCTTCGCGAGGATAAACCCCGGCTGTCAGATTGAATGAATCCGGTTAATCGCTCACGCCTCGCCGCAAGCCCCCAACGCGCAAGCCCCAACAGCGCCCCACGCAGACCAACGGCATCGGCCACCTCGCGAACGGGAAAAGGCTAAAAAAACCCAACCAGCCGCTGACGGGTGACGCGGCCAGGAGGCCAGACGCCCGTTTGGCACGCGAATTGCCGCGCGACCGACACACGGACGTTGACCCGCCCCACCATTTTTGCTAGGCTGCCGCGCTTGGCCTTCGCCGCTTACGGAAGCTTGGCATCCCCGCCACCCTCGTTCAACCCAACCACCGGCTGTCGCACCCCTGGAGGTAAAAGCATTGAGTAAAGAAGATGTGATTGAAATGGAAGGGACAGTACTGGAAATCCTTCCCAAAGCCATGTTCCGGGTGGAACTGGAAAACGAGCACAAGCTGCTGTGTCACATCTCGGGGCGGATGCGCAAGCACTACATCCGGATCCTGCCCGGAGACAAGGTGACCGTGCAGCTGACCCCCTACGATCTCACCAAAGGGCGCATCTCCTACCGCCACAAGTAGTCTTCGCGGCCCGGGCAGGGATTGCGCGAGCAAGCGGCCTCATGGAATACCGCGCAGCCGATATTGAAGTCCTGGAAGGGCTGGAGGGGGTACGCCGGCGGCCGGGGATGTACATCGGTGGCACCGATGTCGCCGCCCTGCATCACCTCGTGGTCGAACTCCTCGACAACGCCATGGATGAGGCAGTCGCCGGTTACGCCGACAAGATCCAGCTCAAGCTGGACAGGGAGGGGGCCGTCACCCTGCGCGACAATGGCCGTGGCATCCCAATCGACCCGCACCCACGCTATCCGGACAAATCAGCCCTGGAAATCGTCATGACCACCCTGCACGCGGGCGGCAAGTTCAACAATGCCGTCTACGCCACCGCCGGTGGTCTGCATGGGGTCGGCCTGTCGGTGGTCAACGCGCTGTCGCTGTGGACCGAGGTGCGCGTGGAACGCGAGGGGTTTCTCTGGCGGCAGCGTTACCTGCGCGGCGTGCCGGAGGGCCCGCTGGAGCGGTTGACTCCCACCCGGCGCCACGGCACGCAGGTGGCCTTTCTGCCCGACCCCGACATCTTCCCCGATGCCAACTTCCACCCCGCCCGACTCGTCGAGATGTGCCGGTCGCGTGCCTATCTCAATCGCGGGGTGGTGGTTTCGGTGCTGATCGAGGTGAGCGGCGAAGAGCACACCTTTCATTTTCCCCATGGCGTCGCCGACTACATCCGCGATCAGGTGCACGGAAAGGAGTGCGTCATTGCCGAAAACTTCACCGGGCGCATCGAGCGTTTCGGTGATGACAACCAGGGCCGTCTGGAGTGGGCGATGGCCTGGACTACCGAGGACACTCCCCAGATCCTCACCTACTGCAACACCGTGCCGACGGTGCAGGGGGGCACGCACGAAGCGGGGATGCGCGCGGCATTGGTCAAGGGGTTTCGCGACTTTGCCGAATCGCGCAACCTGTTGCCGCGCGGGATAACAATCGCCACCGAGGATGTGTTGGGTGGTGGGGTGATGGTGTTGTCGCTCTTCATCACCCAGCCGCAGTTTGCCGGCCAGACCAAGGAGCGTCTGACCAACCCCGGGCTCGATCGTCAGGTCGAGGCGACGCTCAAGGATCACCTCGACCACTGGCTGCACGGTCATCCGGAGCAGGCGATGCCTTTGCTTACTGCGATCATCGAGCGTGCGCGCGAACGCCTCAGCCGCAAGGAGGGGGAGCTGCGCGTCAAGCGCAAGGGGGCGACATCGCGTTTGACCCTGCCGGGCAAGCTGACCGATTGCATCACCACCAATCCGGCGTTGTCAGAGTTGTTCATCGTCGAGGGGGATTCGGCCGGCGGGTCGGCGAAGCAGGCGCGCAACCGTCACACGCAGGCGGTGCTGCCCTTGCGTGGAAAAATCTTGAACGTCGAGCAGGCCAATCTGGAGAAGTTTGAGAAGAACACCGAGATTCAGAGCCTGATCACCGCCATTGGTGCCGGTTGCGGGCGCCATTTTGACATCGCCGGCCTGCGTTATGGGCGGATCATCATCATGACCGACGCCGATGTCGATGGGGCACACATCGCCAGCCTGCTCTTGACCTTCTTCTATCGTTTCATGCCGCGTTTGATCACGCGCGGGCATTTATTTCTCGCCCAACCACCGCTTTATCGCCTCACGCGCGGGTCGGAGAGCGTCTATGCCCTGGACGAGGCAGAGAAAGAGGCGATTTTGCAGAAGTGGGGGCGCAAAAAGTCGGCGACCAAGGTGGAGATGGGGCGCTTCAAGGGGCTCGGGGAGATGCTGCCGGCGCAGCTGCGCGAGACCACCATGAACCCGGAGAGTCGGCGTCTGCTCAAGGTGGCGGTCGATGACGAGGCCCTCACCGACTCCACCTTCGATCGCCTGATGGGCAAGCGACCGCAGGAGCGGTTTTTGTTCATCAGCGAAAAGGCCCCCTTCGCCCGACATGCGTTGGATATTTAGGGGGTCTTGAGCCACCCACGGCTGCCACCCCCTCCCACGCCCGGGAGCGCATTTTTTTCCCTCCCGCCGTGGACGAACGCGGGAAACTCTTCTATGTTCCTCCGGGTGACAGCCAAGCCGGAACGTGTACCGACCAAACACGGGATCAAGGAACAATGCGAACATCATGGAAGATTGCCTGGGGCGTCATCGCGGCGCTACTGCCGCCGACCGTAGCCCTGGCCGATGCCGGCGACGCTTTTCGATCGCTCGTGGAACAGACCCTCGCCGACAACCCGCGCGTGCACGCCGCTCAAGCCTCGCTGGCTGCCGCCCGCGAGCGTCTCAACCAGGCGCGCGGCAGCCTGCTGCCGGAGGTGGGGCTTGACCTCCAGCAGGGCC
>PEAJ01000056.1 GCA_002753495.1 Magnetococcales bacterium HA3dbin3
AGCCTGCATACCGACGAACTCATGGCCGAGGTGGTCAAGAAAGAGGGTGGCCTGCGCACCGGACGGCGGGTAAGCCACGTCTTTTTGATGGATATCCCCAATTTTCCGCGTCCGCTCCTGATTACCGATGCCGCGGTCAACATCACCCCCAACCTGTGGACCAAGCGCGATATCTGCCAGAACGCCATCAACCTGGCCCTGGACATGGGGATCGAGACTCCGCGGGTGGCGATCCTGTCGGCGGTGGAGACAATCAACCCGGACATGCCTTCGACCATCGAAGCGGCGGCCCTGTCGAAAATGGCCGATCGTGGGCAGATCGTCGGCGGCCTCGTTGATGGTCCCTTTGGTTACGACAACGCCATCAATCCCGAGGCCGCGGCCACCAAGGGGGTGAAAGGACCGGTCGCCGGCAATGCCGACATCCTCCTGGTGCCCAACCTGGAAGCGGGCAATGTCCTGGCCAAGCAACTGACCTTTTTCGCCAAGGCGGAAGGGGCAGGCATCGTCCTCGGGGCCAAGGTTCCCATCATTCTCACCAGCCGCTCGGACAAGGCCCATACCCGGCTCGCCTCTTGTGCAGTGGCGGTGCGGGTGGTCGAGGCACGGCTGCGGCGTTCGTTGCGCGCCGCGGTGGAAGCCGCGCGCTGAAGCGTTGAAGAGGTTGCCGCCATGGCCGAGCAGACCATTCTCGTCATCAACGCCGGCTCGTCGAGCCTCAAGTTCACGGTGTTCGTCAACGACGGCCCGGAGCCGCGCCAAACCCTGCACGGGCAGATCGAGCGCATCACCACCCGACCGCGTTTCGACGCCCACGGTCCTGGGGGAACCCTCGACAAGGAGCTCGACCTCGGCACCGAGCGGAGCGGACACGCCGCATGCCTTGCGTTTCTGCTCGACTGGCTGAAGGGTCACACCACCATCCACGCGGCGGGGCACCGGGTGGTGCATGGTGGCACGCACTTTCGGCAGCCGGTGCGCGTGACCTCGGAGATCCTTGACGACTTGGCCACCCTGACTCCTCTGGCCCCGCTGCATCAACCACACAATCTGGCGGCGATCCGCGCCCTGGAGGGGATCTATCCCGGCTTGCCACAGGTGGCCTGCTTCGATACCGCCTTTCACGCCAACAAGCCGCCGGTGGCATCGGTCTTTCCGCTGCCCAAGGAGCTGACCGCCACCGGCGTGCGGCGTTATGGCTTTCACGGTCTCTCCTACGAATACATTGCCCGGGTGTTGCCCAGGGTGGCACCGGAGATCGCCGAAGGACGGGTGGTGGTCGCCCATCTGGGAAGCGGCGCCAGCATGTGCGCGATGCGGCGCGGCCAGGGGATCGAAACCACCATGGGGCTCTCCACCGTCGACGGCCTGATCATGGGCACGCGCTGCGGCTCGATCGATCCGGGCGTCATCATGTTCCTGGCCCAGGAGCGCGGCCTGTCGCTCGAGGAGATCCGGGAGATCCTCTACAACCGCTCCGGCCTGAAGGGAGTCTCCGGCATCAGCAATGACATGCGCGAGCTGCTCAAGAGCAGCGACCCAGACGCCACCCTCGCCGTCGACCTCTTCGTCTACCGGATCCGCCAGCAGGTCGGCGCGCTCGCCGCGGCCCTGGAGGGAATTGACGGTCTGGTCCTCACCGCCGGCATCGGCGAGCATGCACCGATCATCCGCCAACGCATCATCACCGCCTCGACCTGGATGGGCATGCATCTCGATCCGGTGGCCAACAATGCCGGCGGTCCACGCCTGACCACCGCCGACAGTCCGGTTTCGGCCTGGATGATCCCGACCAACGAAGAGATGATGATCGCCATCCACACCCGCGATCTCCTGGCGTGAGACGGCGATGCGACACCTGGTCACCGGCGGATCCGGCTTTCTCGGCAATCTCATCGCGCGCAGGCTGCTGGCGCGCGGTGAGCAAGTGCGCATCCTGGACATTTGGGAAGATGCATCCCGCCCGCCAGCGATTGAGTTTGTCCGCTGTGATATTCTCGATCGTGACGGCGTGGCGGCGGCGATGCAGGGCGTTGATGTCGTGCATCACAACGTCGCCTTGGTCCCGCTGACCAAGTCCGGCGACCGCTTTCGGGAGGTGAATACCGAGGGGAGTCGACTGGCGGCGGAGCTGGCCGCCAGGGCCGGGGTGCAGGCCTTCATCCACATGAGTTCCAGCGCCCTTTACGGCAATCCGGCGCAGCTGCCGATCACCGACCAAACCCCCCTGCGACCGGTCGAAATCTATGGTCGGGCAAAACTGGCCGGCGAGCAGGCGGTATTGGAGGTTTGCAAGAAACACGGGTTGCCACTGATCGTCATCCGGCCACGCACCATCCTGGGCGAGGGACGTTTGGGTATTTTCCAAATTTTGTTCGAGTGGATCCGCGAGGGGCGCGACGTTTACACCATCGGCGATGGCAACGGCCTGTTCCAGTTCGTCCATGCCCATGACCTCATGGACTTCTACATGATCGCCCTCGACAGCGGCCGCACCGGCATCTACAACGTCGGCAGCGATCGCTTCGGGACGCTGCGCGAGGGGCTGGAAAGATTGATCCAGGTCGCCGGGACCAGCTCCCGGGTACGCGCCCTGCCACCGGGACTGACAATCGCCACCCTGACCCTGCTCGACACTCTGCATCTGTCGCCGCTCGCCCCCTGGCACTATTTGACCTACCACAAGCCTTTCCACTTCGATGTCGCTCCCCTGCTCGCCATGGGGTGGAAACCGCGCTACTCCAATGACGAGATGTTCCAGGAGAGCTACGCCTGGTTCCTGCAACACTACGACCGCCTGATGGCCGAAAAGGCTGGTGGCGCGCACCGTCGACCGGTCAAGGAGGCGATCCTGCGCGTGGTCAAGTGGCTCTCCTGAGCGGGTGAGGGCGCGCATAGTGGCCATGTCGCCCCGCATGCGCCTGCTGCGCCCCTGGCAGTGGACCAAGAATGCCTTTGTCTTCGTCGGGGTGTTGTTTGGTGGTCACGCCGGCGATTGGCACCTCTACCCACCGGTGCTGTTGGTGTTCGTACTGGCCTGTGCGGCTTCGTCGGCGGTTTATGTTTTTAACGACATCATGGATCGGGAGCGCGATCGTCATCATCCGCTCAAGTGTCTGCGCCCCATTCCCAGCGGTGCGGTGTCGCTATCGCAAGCGGCGCTGCTCAGCCTCACCCTGGGTGCGACTGCCCTGCTCGGCAGCGCCTGGCTCCACTTCGGCACCTTCCTGTGCATCCTGCTGTATCTCATCAACAACATCCTCTATTCCCTCTGGCTGAAGGACCATCCGCTGCTCGATGTCCTGTCGATTGCCATGGGATTCATGCTGCGCATGCTCGCCGGGGTGTACATCCTGGGCGAGCTCCCTACCTCCTGGATTTTGCTCTGCACCTTTTTCCTCACCCTGTTCTTGGGTATCGCCAAGCGGCGGGCGGAAATGGCCACCTTAAGTGGTCAGGTCAGTCGGCAGCGGCTGGTGTTGGGCAAATATTCATTGCCGTTTCTTGACATTCTGCTCGGGGCGACCGGCGTCATGACCATGGTCTGTTACGCCCTCTTCACCGCCCTCGGCGGCAAGAGCCCGGCGCAGATTCTCACCCTGCCGCTCGTCTTCTATGCCATTTTCCACTATCTGCGTCTGGTCCTTGTTCACAATTACGGAGAGGACCCAACCGATGTTCTGTTCAAGGATCCGCGACTCGCGCTCATCATCGCCGCCTGGCTGACCCTCTACCTGGCCATCGAGCAAGGGCACCCGGTGTTGTTTCGTTGAACGACCGGCCGGACCCTCAGCAGCAGGTGAGGCGATGTTGCCGACCAACCCGACGGGCAGGTGTTGCCGTCACGTCGTCGGCGTGGCGTTCAAGCGCGGCGTAAGCCCCTTGATGCTGCGGTAAGAGATGACACCGAGGATGCGGTTGCCCGGATCGGCAACGGGGATTGCGCGGAAACTGTAACGTTCGAGCATGTCCAACGCATCGCGCAGGGTGTTTTCGGGGGCAAGGGTGATGACGTTTTCGGTCATGATTTCGGCCAGGGTCTGGTTGTCATTGGCCGTCAGCAGCTCGCGAATATCAACCACCCCGAGCAGGGTATCGTCCGCAGCGGTGACATAAACATACATGATCACCTCCTTGTCGCGCGCAAGCTGGCGGTAGTGGTCAATTACATCCCGCGCCACGGCGATGGGCGACTGCCTGATGAAGGCGTCGGTTGCGTACAACAGGACATTCTCATCGTGTTTGTCGATGATCTGCTGCACGCGGGAGACCGTTTCGGGATCTATGAGGGCGAGCAGTTCATCGGCCTTGTTCGCCGGCAAGGCGGCGAGAACGTAGGCCGCCCGCGCCGGAGTCATCTGATCGATCAGCTCGGCGGCGCGTTTTTTGTCGATGGCGCCGATCAACTCGCGCTGCACGCGCGGCTCCACCTCTTCGAGCGTGTCCGAGGCATGCTCCGAGTCAAGTTCCTCGAAGACAGCCAGGCGCTGGGCGCCTTCGAGCTCTTCGAGGATATCGGCCATGTCTACCGGGTGAATGTCGCTGATATTTTCCCGCAGCACGTTCAGTTTGACATGTCCCTTGAAGGTATCGATGTGCTCTGGCAGGGGTTGCACGTATTTCCAGGAGAGGGTGCGCTCCTTCTTGTGTTGGGAAACCCAATCAGCGAAAACCTTCAACCCCATGCGACGAAAAAGGCGTCGCTTGCTGAAATCCACCTCACTGACGTAGAGTCTGGTTCCCTGAAAGCCGAGGATGACATCGTAGACAATTTCAACCTCGTGATCGTCTAAGTCGAGAACCTTCTTGTCGAGAACGTGCGCGCGCAAAAGAATCGAACCGGCAGGGGGTTGTCGT
This sequence comes from Magnetococcales bacterium HA3dbin3, assembly GCA_002753495.1. Lineage (GTDB taxonomy): Bacteria > Pseudomonadota > Magnetococcia > Magnetococcales > DC0425bin3 > HA3dbin3. The sequence goes on from PEAJ01000056.1 coordinate 4,858, forward strand.
TCGAACGCGGTGGGCGAATCGACATCGAAAACAATCTCCGTATTGGAAATGAGCGCCAGCTTGTCCAACGGCAACAGCAGGGCAGGATGGCCATAAGGGCGACCAACGACAAAGTGGCTCACCTCCGGCAGCCTGCCACTTTCAACCATCACCATGTCCTCAAGGCGGCCGATGCGGTTGGCCCGGAGATAGACCCCGCGGCCGATCATCTCACAAAGGAAAAAATGACGTTCCAGCACGGCAACCATCGGCTCATGCCCTCAATTCAGAATCAAGACAAACTTGTAGACAATCAGGCACACCAGGAGTAGCAGGTAGATGCGCAGGGCCATGAGTGCCATCCGGACGGCACGCGACATCTCAATCTGGGGTTCGCGGTAGCGCGCGTTGATCTCGCGCACCTTGTCGGCGAGGCGGCGGATGTTGCTGGCAATGGGCATGGGAATCCGCCTACTGGAACATGTTGGGAAACAGGGTGCTGATTCCGTACAAAGTGGATAGAACCACGATGGCCACGACAATGAAACCACCAATCAGGTTCTCGGTGAGGGTGTTGCAATACGCGCCCATGTGCTTTTTGTCGTTGAGCAACAGGAGGAGAAACACCAGGGCAGCCGGGAGCAGGGTGACCGCCACCACCTGCACGAACAGGGTGATGAGCACGAGCGGCGCGCCGGGGATAAGCACCACCAGACCGGCGGTCACCAGGGTCAGGAAATAGCTGGCGTAGAACCAGGGCGCCTCCCGGATCTTGGTGTTGAGGGAGTGCGCCCAGCCAAAGATTTCACCAAAGGCCCAGGAGCTGGCCAGGGAGATGCAGATTGCCCCGAGCAGCCCGGCATCAAACAGGCCGATGGCCATGAAGGTGCCAACCCAGTGGTTGGTTTTGGTAAGCTGCTCGGCTGCCTGGGAGGCGCTGTCGATGTCGACTCCTTTCAGCACCGTCCCGGTGACAACGACGATAAAGATCGCCACCACCACCGTCAGCAGCGAACCCAGAAACGTATCAAACTTGCCCCAGGGAATGTCTTTTTCCAACATACCCTTATCCACCACCGCGCTTTGCTGGAAAAAGAGCATCCACGGGGCAATGGTGGTGCCGATGTTGGCCATCAGGAAGAAGAAGAGCTGACCGTTGAAGCCGCCGGGCCAATTGGGAACCAGTCCCTCCTTGATGATCTCCGACACGGCAGGGTGGACCATAAAGGCGCCGGGGATGTAGATAAGGTTCAGAGCGCAGAACAGCAGCGCAATCTTTTCCCACGTCCAATAGCGGCCGTTGATAACCATCATGCCCATCAGAAAGGTCACGCCAACCACCGTCACCCAGGGCGGCACGCCGAAAATATTGAGCGCCGAGGTCATGCCGATGAACTCGGTCACCAGGGTCAGCCAGTCGACGATGAACAGGTCGATGAGGGAGAACCAGCCCCAGAATGCCCCAAAGCCGTCAAAAATGGCCTCGGCATGTCCACGTTTGGTCACCGCCCCCAGGCGCACGGTCATCTCCTGAACGTAATAGGCAACCGGGATCAGGATCAGGAGAAACCAGATGAGGTTGTAACCATACTTGGCGCCGGTGGCGGCATAGGTGGTAATCCCCCCGGCATCGTTGTCGGCGACCATCACCACCAATCCGGGACCTGCAATCACGAGGTAGAGCTGGACGGCTTTCCAGTAACGTCGAAATTCATAATAAAATCTGGAAAACAAATTCATCTTGCCACCGCGCTATGCAGGAAGGAAGCAGATCCATCCGGGCGCCCCCCCCGAGGAAAACGCTACCAGGGCGGGCAGGCTACGCCCCCGACCGAATGCGTTCAAGCTTTTTTGCATGACGCCCAGAAACCTTTTTGATGGCGCGGAAGATGGCACCTGGGCTACCATGCCGGGCGGGCATGCCGCCGCCAGGCAAAACTGGCCAGTTCCAATTCCAGATCAAGATGGCAACGGAAGCGGCAACTTGAGTAAGCGACGAGACAGACAGTACGTGTTTGGCACGACGAGGAGCGAACAAAGCAGCTAACGAAGTGGCCGCCCGATGTGGAATTGGAATAACCTGGACGGATGGTTCAGGCCGTGCTTGGCCTGCGTTAACCCGGGCGATAAAAAAGTCGGGTGGGATACGAACCTCGGAGGGGGAGTTCGACATGCAATTGTGGCAACATGTAATCAGGATGGACACCGACGCGCGCGTGGACGCCAGGGATGACTCCAGGGAGGCGGATCTGGTTCTCGTATTCGGGGCCGCGCGATTTTTTTCCGCCCCTGATTTCCTCCCGCGCCTGCGCGCCGCCTTTCCCAAGGCCGCCTGGGCAGGCTGTTCGACCGCCGGCGAAATTACGCGAGAAGGGTTATCGGAAGAGTCCTGCCTGGTCACTGCGATCCGCTTTGATCACACTGCGGTTCGGGTGGTCGATGCCCAAGTCGCCAACATGGAAGGATCACGCGCGGCGGGCGAGGCCCTGGGAGAGGCGCTGACCAGTACCGGGCTGGCCGGGGTGCTCGTGTTTGGCGTCGGACTCCAGATCAACGGCAGCGAACTGATCGAGGGGCTGACCACCAAGGTCGGCCCGAAGGTCCCCGTCTCGGGTGGCCTGGCCGGCGACGGCGGGGCTTTCAAACAGACCTGGGTCGTATCGAGCGCGGGCCTCTCCGATCGCGGAGTGGTCGCAGTCGGTCTGTACGGGAACCAGGTGCAGCTTGGTCACGGCTCCTTCGGCGGCTGGGAGCCGTTCGGTCCCGCGCGCAAAATCACCCGCGCCACCGGCAATATCCTGTACGAACTGGATGGCGAGTCGGCCCTGGACATCTACAAACGCTACCTGGGCGACTATGCCAGGGACCTCCCCGGGTCCGGCCTGCTCTTCCCGCTGGAGATTCTCAACGAACACCACGCCTCCATGGGGTTGATCCGCACCATTCTCGGCATCGACGCGGAGAAAGGCAGTCTCATCCTGGCCGGTGCGATCGAGGAGAACGGTTACCTGCGGCTGATGCACGCCAACACCGACGGACTTGTGCATGGGGCCCGCCAGGCCGCCGGCAAGAGCATGGAACATCTGGGCGGCCAACCACGCTCGGGTCAGGGGCTGGCCATTCTCGTCAGCTGCGTCGGCCGCAAGCTCGTCATGGGCGATTTGGTGGACGATGAGATCGTCGCGGTCGTCAAACAGGTCGGAGAGGCGTTCGCCTTCACGGGCTTTTACTCCTACGGCGAAATCTGTCCGATGGATGGGTTTCAGGGCTGCAAGTTGCACAACCAGACCATGACCGTCACACTGGTCAGCGAGAACTAAAACACCATGCACCCCCTCCTGCAGAACCAATTGCGGCGACTTCTGGGGATCGACTCCCCAAATGATCTGCAGGAGATGCTGGGTTCCCTGATGGCGTTGACCCGGGACGAACGGATGCCGCCCCAGGCGGTTCGTTTCCTGTCGCACCTGGGTCCTTTCCTGGAACGCATCGACCAGAGTTACCAGCAATTCAGCCGCGATCTTGACCTGCGTGCGCGCAGCCTGCAGCTCAGTTCGCAGGAGTTGGCCGACGCCAACGAGCGCCTGCGTCAGGAATCGGCGTCACAGAAGCAGGCAATCGAATCGCTGCGCGAAACCGCCAACCAGCTTTTGCGCGGTGATGGCAAGTCGGAGCTCGGCAGCGACGCCAACAGCCTGCAAAAACTCTCGGAGCTGGTCGCCACCATCGTCGAGGAGCGCGGCATCGCCCAGCGCGACCTCGAACGACAAAAATTTGCCCTTGATCAGCATGCCATCGTCAGCATCACCGATTCCGCGGCAACCATTCTCTACGCCAACGACAAGTTCTGTGAAATCTCCGGCTACTCCCGGGAGGAGTTGATCGGTCAAAACCATCGGATCGTCAAGTCCGACGTGCATCCGGACACCCTCTACCAGGAGATGTGGGGCACCATCGCCCGCGGCAATGTCTGGCACGGGGAGGTGTGCAATCGTGCCAAAAACGGAACCCTCTACTGGGTTGCGGCAACCATCGTCCCCCTGCTCAACGCCAGGGGCAAGCCGGAGCAGTACATTGCCATCCGCACGGACATGACCCTGCAAAAGGCGATGGAGACAGCGCTGCTCGAACAAAGACGCTTCCTGCAAAGCATCACCGATGCCATGGGCGAAGGCGTCTACCATCTCAACGCGCAAGGCCACTGCACCTTTCTCAATCCCGAGGCGCGGCGTCTGCTCGGGTGGTCGTTGGAGGAGCTGCGCGGCAAATCCTTTCACGATACCACCCACTACGAGGACCAGAGAGGCGATCCACTCCCCCGAGAGCTTTGCCCGATCCTCAATACCGTCGCCAACGGTGAAATCTACCGATCGGAAAATCAGCATTTTATACGCCGCGATGGCACGCATTTTCCGGTTTCGGTAATCTCGGTGCCCCTGCTGGAAGGGGAGAGGGTGGCCGGATCGGTGTCGGTTTTCCAGGACATCACCGAACGGCAGGAGCTGCTGCACGACCTGCAAAGGGCCAAGGACGAAGCCGAACACGCCAATCGGCTCAAGAGCCACTTTCTGGCCAACATGAGCCACGAGATACGCACACCGATGAACGGTGTTATCGGGCTCACCCACCTGCTCATGCAAACCGAACTGACGCCGCGGCAGCGTGACTATCTGGTCAAGATCGACAACTCCTCCCGCAATCTGCTCGGCATCATCAACGACATTCTCGACTTCTCCAAGATCGAGGCCGGCAAGCTGACGATCGAATACATTCCCTTCGCCCTGGCCGAGCTTCTGCACGAAATCACCCCGGTGATCCAATCCCGGATCCGCGAAAAGGGGTTGGAGCTGATCTTTGACCTGAGTTCCCAGCTGCCCCCTTTGCTGATGGGCGATCCGCTGCGTTTGCGCCAAATTTTACTCAACCTGGTTTCCAATGCCGTCAAGTTCACCGAACGCGGCACGGTGATGCTCACCGTGCGTGGTTCGCCCCTGGAGGATGGTCGCACCCGGGTGAACTTCGAGGTGCAGGACACCGGGATCGGCATGTCGCCGTCTCAGGTCGCGCAGCTTTTCCAACCCTTCATCCAGGCCGACAGCTCCTCCAGCCGGCGTTACGGCGGCACCGGGCTGGGATTGGCCATTTGCCGGCAGCTGGTTGAGTTGATGGGGGGAACGATCGCCGTCGAGAGCGAACCCGGGGTCGGGAGCACCTTTCACTTCCAGATTCCCTTCACCGTCAGCAATCAGGACACCCCGCCCTGTCTCCTGCCGGATGAAATCCAGAACGTTCGCGTTCTGGTCGTCGACGACAGCGAAGCCGTGCGCTCGATTCTCGCCGATACCCTTGGACATTTTGGTCTGCGAGTCGGTCTTGCCGACGGCGGCGGCGCTGCCCTGCAACACCTGGCCGCGGCCGCCCAGGGCGACGCCAACCCCTACCAAGTGGTTCTGCTCGATTGGCGCATGCCAGACATGGATGGCGTGGAAACGCTCGAACAGATCGCCCGCCTACCCATTCACCAGCCGCGCACAATCATGATGACCGCCTACGGCGCGGAGTCGATGCGTGCCGCCCTCGGGGAGAATCAAGTCGCGGCCGTCCTGGAGAAGCCCATCACCCCTTCGACCCTGTTCGACGCCCTGGTCCATGTGCTTGATCTGCCAGTCAGGGCGCGAAGCGAGGTACCCGTTCCCCCACCCATACCGGGATATGCGCCAAGCCTGCACGGCAAGCAGGTATTGCTGGTCGAGGACAACTCCATCAATCAACAAGTCGCCTGCGGGCTGCTCGATCTGCTCGGCATCAAGGCCACCGTGGCCGGCAGCGGCGAGGAGGCAATTTCGGCGTTGCGGCATCATCGGTTCGATGTCGTTTTGATGGATATTCAAATGCCGGGCAAGGATGGCTATCAGACCACGGAGGTGATTCGTCAAGAGCTGGGTCTGGAACAATTACCGATCATCGCCATGACCGCCCATGCCATGTCCGGAGACCGCGAGCGTTGCTTGGCCGCTGGTATGAACGACCACGTCGCTAAACCCATCGATCCGGCCAATCTGCGTACCGTTCTTTCCCGCTGGCTGACGGAGTACCCCTCCCCGTCGGAGGCAGCCCTCACCACCCCCGAGGTCGTCGCCGGTCAACCAGGAGCAACGCCCCCCTTCGCGCTGCCATCAACCCTGCCAGGCATTGATCTGGCCGCCGCGGAACGCAATGTCAGCGGCAATCTGCCTCTGTTACGCAAGATCTGGTTCGATTTTGCCAACAAACATCACGACAGCGCCGACGTGCTGCGGGCCGCTGTTGCCGCCGGGCAGTGGCCAGTAGTCAATCGCACCGCGCACACGTTGAAGGGAACCGCGGCGACAATCGGCGCCCTGCGCCTGGCCGCGGCGGCCAGCGACCTGGAACGGCTGGCCGCTACCGCAAGCGGCGGTGGTGGCGTGGCCGACCAGGATCGGGACACCCTGGAGACCTTGCTTGATCTATTCACCGTCGCACTGGCGGAGGTGACCGAGGGCCTCCGCGACCTGGGACAAGAGGCTTCGCCCCCAACCCCGGCTCTTCCCACGCCCTCTGCCACGGGTCCGGACATGGGGCAGCGTCTCGACGCGGACGTGTTGGCACGGGCGCTTGAGCTTTCAGAGCGTCTGGATACCCTCCTGGGAACGGACGACCCCGATGCCGAACCCTGCGCGGAAGCGTTGGCCACGGTGCTGGTTGGAACCACTTTAGCGGAAACGGCCTCGACCCTTCTTTGCCACGCCAGCGCTTTTGATTTCGCCGATGCCCTGACCGTGCTGACCACGCTGCGACAATCGCTTATCAGCTGTCAGGAGACGGAGGAACCCGTCCGCGCGTCCCCATGAACGGACAGGCCCCGGAGACCCATGGCGCCTCGAGTTCCGAAAAGGGCAGATGGCTGCTCATTTTTGCCAACATCACCTTAGGCGATCTTGTCTATTTCGCCCTCGTCTCTGCCTTGTGGTTTCTGATCTCCTGGCTCTCGGCCGACGAGATATTCACAACCAGCATCGATCACTACATCGGCAAGGAGAGATCGCTGCAAGCGGAAACAATCGACAGCCTTGCCAACAACATCAGCAGCAGTCTGGACCACTTGCACGGCATCCCCCTGTTGGTGGCCAACAATACCTCCGTACTTGGGGCTTTGCGCGCATACGACGCGCACGGCGTCCCCTCCCCGCTCCTGCCGGAAAAACGCAAGAGCCTCTGGAGCGAACAGGCCTCTCTCAGGGAGGTCAACACGTTTCTCTCCCTGGTGACATCCTCGCTGGGAGTCGACGTGGTGTGGGTCACCAACGACGCCGGCGACTGCATCGCCGCCAGCAACGCCGAACGACCTGAAAGCTTTGTCGGTGTCAACTACGCCGATCGCGACTACTTCCAGGCCGCCCTCATCGGGCAACGCGGCCAACAATACGCCATGGGAAGGAAAACCAACATTCCCGGTCTGTTCTTCAGCGAGCCGGTGATGGATGGCGGACGGGTGATCGGCGTGGCGGTGGCCAAAGTCGACTTGCCACGTTTGGCACATTGGGTCAACCAGACCGACGCCTTTGTCGTCGACAACTACGGCGTCGTCATTTTGGCCCACAACGCCGCCCTGGAGATGCACGCCCTCGATCGCGCAGAGGTCAATGGGTTGAGCGAGGCGAAAAAAACGGCCACTTACAAAAGGAACACCTTTCCTCCGCTTAAGTTCATTCCCTGGGAGAGGTTCTCCATCCATGCTGTTTTCCATTTCGAGGGCGACTCCCGCCCCTTCCTGCTTGCGCGAAAATACCTCAAGAACAAAGGCATCAGCGTTTTTACCCTCCGGATGCTGCCGCAGATTCCCACCTTTGAGGGAACCCGGGTAGAACAAATCGTGCTCTTCTTCACCATCGGTTGGCTGGCAGTTCTGATCATCATGCTGGTCATGGTGCATCTGCGCATCCAAAAACGGCACGAACAGAGCCTGCTCACCGCCAAATTGACCGCCGAGGAGGCCAATCGCGCCAAAAGCGAATTCATTGCCAACATGAGCCATGAAATTCGCACGCCCATGAACGCGATCATCGGCATGACCCATCTCTGCCTGCGCACCCGGACCACCCCGCAACAACGGGACTACCTGGAGAAGGTCAGCAACGCCGCCCACGCCTTGCTGCGTATCCTCGACGACATCCTGGACTTTTCCAAAATCGAGGCCAGGCGTCTCGACATCGAGGCGGTTCCGTTTCAACTCGAGGAGGTGATCGAGGGATTGAGTTCCCTGATTGCCTTGCGGGCACAAGCCAAGGGGCTTGAGTTTCTCCATCACATCGCCCCGGATGTCCCCCACCGCCTGATCGGCGATCCGCTGCGGTTGGAACAGGTACTGGTCAATTTGACTGGCAACGCGGTCAAGTTCACCGCATCCGGCGAGGTGGTGGTAACGGTCGCGACGGAAGAGGTCACCGGCAAGACCGTCTGCCTGCGCTTTACCGTCGCCGATACCGGAATCGGATTGGATACCGGGCAGATCAGCAAGCTTTTCCGACCTTTCACCCAGGCCGACACCTCGACAACCAGGCGCTACGGTGGCACCGGCCTGGGGCTCTCCATCAGCAAGAATCTCGTGGAGATGATGCGGGGATCGATCACGCTCCAAAGCCAGCCAGGGGTCGGGAGCCGCTTCTCCTTCACCGCCATGTTTGGAATCGACAACTCGGTTGATGCGCGGGAGCCCCCGCAACTCCCGGATGCCCTGCGCGGAACGCCCCTGCTTGTCGTCGACGATAACGCGGCGGCGCGCGGCATCCTCTCGGAGCTCCTCACCTCCCTCTCCCTGACGGTGACCACCGTCGACTCCGGAGAGGCCGCGCTCACCACCCTGCAAGAGGCCGGCGCGGCCGGAAATCCGTTTCCGCTCGTCCTCATGGACTGGATGATGCCTGGTCTCGACGGCGTGGCAAGCGCTGAAAAGATCCGGGAAACACTCCCCATCGATTGGCAACCGCGTATCATCCTGCTGACCCCCCTCAACGAACCGACCATGCCCGCGTCGATCGAACGTTACCGGTTGGATGGCCACCTGTACAAACCCTGCGATCGCACCCGGCTGCTGCGTGCCATTCTTGCCGTCCTTGGACCGGCGGGGAGTGACGAACCCCATCATGATTCGGACAAACACGCCGTTGCCGCGCACGCTCAAGACCCCGCGCGCACGATCCGCCTGCTGCTGGTCGAGGATAACGAGATCAACCAACAAGTGGCGAAGGAACTTCTCGTTACCTCGGGTTTTGATGTTACCGTCGCTGGCAACGGGCGGGAGGCCATCGCCCAACTGCGA